>JARBAU010000233.1 GCA_029237525.1 Nitrososphaerales archaeon
TGTTTTCTTGAGCAAGTATGTGATGGATCTGCATTTGTAGCAGTTAACTTAAATGCCTCAGTACTTCTTTCAGGAACGTATAAGCCCGGAAAAACTTCACCGCAAGTCTTGCATTTTAACATAAGCATAGGCATTTTAGTTGTTTCATCCTCACATAAGTGTATAATACTTATTTACATATAAATGTAACCATCTATCATAGGTCTTTGTTAAGATGAATTGGCTAAAGCTATGAAACACCTCCCATGAATATAGGGTAATTTTTCAACGTGAAAGAACACCGACAGGACTAATCATGAATGCTTTGTATTTGTTTTTCTAGGCTTTAGTTTTAGAAATACGGCAAAAGCATTAGATCCTTTTGTGAAAGAAAATCCATGTTTCAGTCTGGAATAGAGTGCAATCATTTAATCCAAATAAGCTATAGTTGAAATGGACAAGGGTTACCCCGTTTATAATCTACGAAACCATGCTACAGATTGGTTCAGATTACACGTGGTTATAGATTGTTTTGGAATCAGTACATGAACAAATTCTTGGAGTTTACATCTCGAGACATAGGAATATGCTAGTGCTAGTTGTCGAATCATTTCTGCGATCATTAATCAAGATTTATGATAAACCTAACGGATATTTGTTCTTATATCAAAAAAGGACAAGTTAACAGGACAAGTGTATATCTTCTTTCCTATTATCTCTCGTGGTAGTATACTTTTACTGAAATCCAATATTTTTCAAGTTAATCCATAATCATTAACTAGAGCAAAATTTGTTATTTTCTACATGTATTTCCTCTGATAACAGAAATACTATCCCCGCTATCATAGTTGTAGGCTCGATACTACTTTTGGCTTCTGAAAATAGGTGATAGGCTAAAACTCATTTTGGTCTTTGACACGAAGCTACAGTAATCCCCAGTATTCCTTCCATAAGTAGTAATAGAATTATGAATACAAATGCGATTTTCTAGCGACGAATGAAGAGGAGAAGAAGTGCTTTTCTATTTCAAGGGAATTTTGCTTGGAAGTTTGCTTCCGGCGCTTTGAGTTCTGGCAATCAGGTTAGATTACAAAATTGTTCAACCATAACATGCTTAATTCCATTTCTTACCGTTCTGAGGATTTAGATCGTTCAGGCCACGAAGATTTATCCATCGCTAAACATGCCATTTTAATTCATGTTCTTTTCTTTCATTAACACCATCAAAATCTAGGCTACAATAATGGCATTTTAGACAAGGTATTACCTTAATAGGATAGTCTATGCTTTTTTGGATACTCTTAGATTCTTCCAATTCCTCTTCATCCATTCTTCTTGAAGAGGAAGGATAAATAGTATGATATGTTATTGGTTTATTTTTCTCCAAATATTCTTCTTGTGGTTGGTACTGCAATGCTTCCTTGTAACGTTCAATTAAATGTCTTAGAGTGTAATCCCAACCTTGGTTGATGTCTCCCAAATAATAAGACTCAGCCACAATATGAGTATAAGATGTATTGGGATTTGTTTTTGCAAGAAATACTAATTCTTCTTGCATAATAACATCTGCAGCAGCATTGGGTGCACAAAGTGCAAATTCTGTTTCATATACATTAGACCATAGCTGTATTTTTTGCTTTTGTACTTCTTCCTTATAGTCATTAACATTAAGACCTGAGGATTTTCTGAGAGTTATCATTATTACTATTATCATTTATCCCGTGAAACTACCAATCAACGTCGGTAAAGATGAAACTAGAGTCAAATCTGAAGCAAAGATTATGAATTTTGACTTATTATTCACATATTATTATAGGCGTCCTACCTTAATAAGGTAAGGTTTAACTTGTTTTATCTATATATTCTTATACCTGACTCTCGTTAGTTATGATTATGCTCCAACCACTGTTACCATTAGCAAAAGAGTGTAATACTATGAAACTTCTGTATCTTGGTAGTTAGCAATCTTGACTTTTTATCACAGACGAATAATGTCAAAATATGGATGTAAAATAATATGAATTATCGTTGGCTCCTTATAGCAGCGTGTATCAGACTCTCTCAGTTTAACCAGAAGTATTACTCCATTAGAAGTAAATCTAGTTCTATCGAATCATCAAGTACATACCCCCTCCAGTACACCCTTCGGATTATAATTTTAGAAGCATTATCTACTGACTACCTTTTTTTAGCATCTGACCTTCATTGTATCACTTTACTTGGTACCTAAAGCCATGATTTTTCTTCTTCAGGTCAACTGCTAATGCATCTTTATGCATCTTTAGAATCTTTCTAACATGCCATTTGTCCCGTATCAAATCTGCTCAATTAGCTACTTCAATGCTAGTGTTGCTTAAAGCAATCAGAATATCGTTTCCTGATTTTTCATTGATTCTTATTTTCAGTTTGGTTGTTGCTCAGCTATGCTATTTCTCAACGAGTAAGCCCTACTGAGACTATCTTTTATCTGTTGGGAATGCACGGGGTTCCGCCTACTGTATTCAAAGAACTACACAATGTGATTCCAAATCCTGTTGCAAAGGCTTGGGTTGTCAAATTAGTTGAGATTAAAATAAATCCTAGTGCTGTGACGATTGCCAGAGTTGTCAAAAATATTTTCGTATTCATTAATAATATATAGACTCTGGTTAGTTATTAGAGATTTGTATAGTTATTAAGAATATTGTTGTACAACATTATTTTTTGCTACAAAATTACATAGAAACACCAGACAGTATTCTTTATCAATTATTTTGAATTTTGAATTAGGAAAACCCCAATCAATCTACTACTAATCACCGGTTTCTCAAGCAAAAGACCAACTGCAATAAGGACATTTTTCAATTAAATCTCCGTTCAGTGTTTCGTTATCTGCTAGTGCATGACAGTGTTGACATTGTATTACCAATTTTATATACCTACTTCAATATAGAAGGCTCTTGTATATAGCCCTTTAATCGTACATATACTGACACAAACACTTGCTATAGAAAATTGTACTTGTTTCGTGACTGTGAAAGTAGATTGTTCTAGCTTTTCTACTTTTAAATCTACGGCATTATATATGGGTATTACTATAGTGATATAACATTCTATTTTATAGTAAGCTAAGGACAGGTACTTTTGTTCAAACTTAAGTCTAAAGTGTTTCCAATATACATTCAAGATCTAAATCGAGAAACAAAATTAGAAGAGAGCGTCAGGAATATTCTAATAAAAGATTTGATGAGGCAATAAATGAAAAACTACCTACAGCCATAAAGATGCGTTGCTGGCTAGAACACCACTGTGTGCTATTGTACTTGTTTTGCACATATGTCACAGTACTTTTCTATTACAATAATCCCTTCACCGACATCGAATAATGCTTCTGTAGTAGCTATGTTGCCACAAGTTACACAAGATCTGTTCTTGCGCTTGTTGGAATACTTAACCGTAGTATATGCTCTTAAAGAGGTTAATATTTTTTCCAAGGCTTAGTTATCACCTCTGTTATGGCTATTTGATGAAAATAGGCATCTTAAAGATAATAAATTGGACGGTTTTAAATTATGACTCTGAACGTTTGCTTTGTTTTCCATCTCTTTGTAGAGGTTTATCCTCTTATGAACCTATCCTTCAGGAAAATCGATCGGTGAAAACAGTGTAAGCATGATTATATCTATAACATTCTAGTTTTGACTACGAGTAAGAAAGGAGATCCTCAGCGTAGGCCAACAATACATTCATCTTTTGTAAGCCTTCCACGAACCATAAATTCAAAATGTGGTCAGACAGTTAAGGTTGTGCAGTGATGGGATGGTCAAAGACCTGTTCCACTATTTTGCCATTCTCAAATCTAAATATAGTTAAACCTACGTTATGGCCGAAGAACTCTAAATCTTCATGGATGGATACGTAATCTCCATCCTCAATAACTCGCTTGATATTGACTCTGGTTCAGTTTTTCTTCAGATCGGGCAGTGCATTGATTAATTCATTCACATATTCACGGCCGCTAGGAACTTCAAGAGTGTGTTGAGTGTAGTTGTCAGCATTAGGGATAGGAGTCACATCCCCTGATTCCAAACTCCTTAAAACTGCTACTGCTATTGCCTTTTGTCTATTATCACTCAGGATATTCTCTATAATATACTATTATATAATAATGAATAATCTTTCCATCTCTAAGAAGCAAATTATCGAGATTTGTATTTAATCCCCTAATGCTGTACTTTTGCCCATAAGCTAAGTGTTTATTTCATCAGATGGTAACCTTTAGAAACCCTTTTGTTCTAATAGACTTTCTTTGATCCGTACTTCCAATTCAGAATCAGAGCTGTTCTTTCTTCTTTCCTTAATGACAATAGCATCGTTACCTACTAGATACCTGGTATTAGGTTTCTCTGATTTGATTGCACTTAAGATAACTTGTGCTACTTGATTTGGAGAAGATGAGCTAGCCTCCTTAGGGCATAATTGACCGGAAGTTATTCTATAATTACTTGAATTGAGCTACAAAGTAGTAAATTATATAAAGCTAGAATAATGATGTATTTGTCGAGTTGTTATTATAATTTGGGGTAAAAGCTACGAAGCGAAAATTTATTATATAATACTACAAAAATAGACTGTCTTGTCAATCATATTACGAATCAAACCACAGAACAACATCAAAAAGAAAATTGCTTTAAACAATTCACTACATATTGTAATGACAATATTAGTTCACGATAAATAGTTATCATATTAATAGCGAAAATATCGTAACTCAGACCATGGTAATAGAATGGGATCAAGTTATAATTTAAAATACATTACTAGCCGCTATAATAGTTGGTTCTATTTACTTAGAACAATGGGCTCATGATAAGTCACATGTAAAGGAGGAAAAACGGACCAAAAAACGTATCTTACTTTTCATCGCAGATGACTTGCAAAAAATGCTCGACTTTATCAAAGAAACATATCAATACAATGACTACAAGCCCTTCTTCACAGATATGTGGGATGCTGTAATACTTACTGGTAAACAGGCACTACTACATTTTGAACTATTCCAAAATCTACAACGTACGTATTCCTGGATGAAGTACTATAATAGTGAAATTGAAAGCCGATGGGGCATGGCACTTGATGAAAAAGTCTTGAAAGATCTATTAGAAGATGTGAAAAAAATATAGAAGATGTGAAAAAAATATAGACAGATCACTTCTCATGTTAAAACAGGATACGATTTTACAGTAAGACATAGTCGTGAATGTTATGCCTATTTCTGAATGAACTATTGATAGTCAATATCATATGGATAGTCAATATCATATGGGCAGCATTGCTTTTGCATAAATTTGGTATTAGTATGAGTACTTCACTTGTGCACTCAACTACTATTCTTTGTGGTTAAGTCTATTAAAAATTAGGCTAGGCTGCAGATTCGTTATAACCTTCAATTTCTCTTTCTGTCTGCTTGTCGGTTCTGCTTTCAATAACTGCAGGTCTGTCGAAATCGTTAACTGTACCCTTTCGGTATTCTCGAGTTGGTCCTTCTACTGACTCATTTTCACAGACATCAGAATAATAATGAACTAAATGATATAAGAAAATATAAAGTCTTGATGTTCGTTATGTGTACTGCTTCCCTAATTCAATATATCAATATAAATAGGAAATTACAAGCTGGAATAGATAGATCTATTAATATATAATAATGATAGATGCATAAATACAAACTAATGTCTACAGAAAAAGATTGAGATCCTAATGAAGAACCTGTCTTATGTAGTAGATGCAATTCAACATTTGAGAACGAATCCGAATTTATGGAACACTATAGCAGTCAACATAGTTCATAATAGAATTAGTTAATTTTCTGTGATAGTAGTATTTAGTACTTTCGATGTAATGTATAAAGGTTTAATTGGGATATCGGAACTACAAACTATAAACATACAAACCGTAACATATGTTCAAAATATGTAAATTCATCAAATGATACTTCGTCCTGAAAATCTAATTTTCTAAACTAATGGATAGATAGACAGACAAATAATTGGATAATAAACTACAGTCAAATTCTACATATTCGAAGCTAAAATAATGAGTTAGAATTACTATCGGGTATACTTACTACTGATCGTCTTTTCCATATGGCCTTTATATTATTCTTAATAACTTAATTCTGAATCATGCGGTAGTCTGGGATTCATTATAAGTCAGGTATTATATATCGTTCTTAAAAAATAAAATCCTAACAGGCAGTTTAACGATGGTAAGATTCAAGAATAGATTGTTCTATTGATAGGTAAAATCATTATGACTGGTTATGGATGTTAGATCTATTAACTCCCTGATGATATTTATAGAGAGTATCAGATAGTCTGTGCAAATCACTATCAAGTCCGTTAATATGTATTAAGTTCAATACATCGGACAACATTTTACTACATAAATATGTCCGACTCAATTATCCGAGAGATGACAATACAACCCTTCTGAGACTCCAAATAAAGATTGCTGGTGGGTGTAACATCGTCTCCCAATCTACTGTTAATAGTACTACTCAAGTAACTTGACTAAATCTATGTACATGTAAATCTCATCTATTATAACCTAACCTATATTTACTTAGTATTGTGACGGATAACATTTGATAATAGCTGGGCACAATGACAAACTACAAAACGGTGTGGACATCCATCCATCCCTGCTTAGCTTAGGATGACTGAACCTAACCTAGACTATTACCAATAATATAATATAGTGCTGCCAAATTTATACTTTGATAAAGTGTAAAGAATTTGTTGTATTCAACGCGCGCTCCACATTTTCTCTACTATCGTATGATGGTTAGTTGCCAAATTGGGGGAACGCAACATCATATGCAGAATGATAGAATGAGTTTCCGGTAGTTGATCTATATGTATCATATGAGAAATAAGAATGTTGAAAATAAAATAATATTCACTTTGTCATATTAATGCCGCCACTTGTCATATTTCCCGATGACATGTTCTTAACCATCAGTGTTGCTTGATCTCTTTGCTGCTTCGTCATAGCCCATAAGGGAGTGGTCAGGCTTACTGGCATAGTTGAGGCCAAAACTACAATCAGTGCAATAAATATGATTGTAGCGAGGGTTGTTCTAGTTGCCATTGGCTAATGGTATGAGAACCTTTATTCCATCAAAGATGTTTCTAAAGATTAATACATCCACTACACGTACAACAGCAAGCAGTCAAAGTGTAAACCCTGTAGGTAATCGAGAATGTAACCTATCTGCGCAAGTGCAACAATTATCTATAAAGACAAGTGGTAAAAATCCAAAAATAAAGATTCCAAGATGATAATAATTATGCCATATTAAAATATTACTTCATCGGGGTGTTTTTCTAGTTTATCTAACCAATCAGATAATCCTCATTGTGATTCGTGTCCTAATACGATTTTGATTATCTTGCCTTTATTTATCAAATATGGACATGATATGCAATCTGAGGTCTATATATTTTATAAATAATCACAATATTCCGCAGGATTTGTTAATATATCCGCAATTTAAAGCCTATTATATTGGAGAGGTCTATATATATGTATGTTACCAAATGAGTTAGTATGTAAAGCATGTTATAAATTTTCGGATATAATTACAGACACAGAGTGTGGCGAAACAATTTGTACACATTGTGGTATCGTCATTAGTAATGATAAGTCATCACAGCAGGTTACCCCAGAGTGGCGTACATTTGATGTTAATCAAACGAGAAATAGAAGTAGAGTGGGAATGCCCATGACATTAACACGTCACGACGGAGGGCTTTCCACAGTAATTGGAAGACCAGATAAGGATGCTAGTGGACATGCACTGGACAATTCAATGAGTTCTATGATGCATAGATTAAGAACATGGGACTATAGAATTCAAGTTGGTTCGCCAACAAATAGAAGTCTTAAAAATGCGTTCCAGAAGCTTGACATACTAAAAGGAAGGCTGGGGCTGCCAGGTAATGTAATAGAAAAGGCAGCCTATATCTATAGAAAAGTACAGCAACGGAGGATGGTTAGGGGAAGAACAATATCTGCTGCAATAGCGGCATCTATCTATATTGCTTCTAGAGAGGCTGGAGTTCCAAGAACATTGGCGGAGACAGCGTCTATTAGCAATGTACCATACAAGGAGATCTCAAAAGCATATCGACGGATAGTTTGGAATTTAGATTTAAAAGTTCCAATGGTAGATCCAATAAAGTGTGTTGTAAAGATTGCAAATAAAATGGAGATAAGCGAGAATATAAAAAGACATGCTGTAAATTATATGCACGATGTAATAACAAGTGGAATTGCGGCAGGAAAAGATCCTATGGGATTAGCGGCAGCGATTTTGTACCTGTCGTTAATACGCAGCGATGAGCACAGGAGACAGTTAGACTTTGCCTCCGCCTCCGGAGTAACAGAAGTAACTTTGAGAAACAGATGTAAAGAACTTAATATAAAGATTCCCCAACTCAATTAGTATAACCGACTATCCTGATAGGATAAGAATTACCAGAAGTCTTTTATTACTTTTGCACTAGACTATCTATAGATAGTGTCAAAATTATTTTCTTTACCCGATAAATCGACTAAGCAATGTTCCTTATTTTATTAATAGGAACTATATGGTGTAAGTATGTGTTGTCTTACATCAATGCTTATCTATTATCAATATTACCATCTACCTATATGAGTAGGAGACAAAAGATAAAGTCATGGTAGACATTCTATATGGCCGTGGCGTAACTGACATCATACATGAATTACCATATTACGTTAGCATATTCAAAAAATATGCTTCAATTAAATTGCTAAAATCAAAACCTGCAATATACGGCTCAGTAGATGTTAATAACGTCTGTAATTTGCATTGTAGTCATTGCTACTGGTGGTTGAATAGAAAAAATGATTCACAAGATCTAAGTGCACAAGACTGGAAAATAATAATTGCTAATACATTCAAAAAACATAAAATTTTTATTGTCACGCTGGTGGGAGGAGAGCCAACTATGCGTCCAGATATCATAGAGGTATTCTGCGAGGAAATGCCCAAAAGAGTATGTGTTGTGACAAATGGAACATCTCCTCTAAAAAGATTTGAAAAATTATATTCATACTGGGTTTCTCTGGATGGAACTGAAGAAATTCACGATAAGATTAGAGGGAAGGGATCCTATTCAATAACCAAGCAAAATATCTTAAACTATATTTCATCCGACACTGAGCGAAATGACAAACCATTATGGAAGAATATCTGGATTGCTATGACTATTAACACCTTAAATTATTCCAGCGTTGAGGACTTGGTGAAGGAATGGTATGGGAAGGTAAATAAGATCGGCTTCCAGTTCCACACTCCATTCATAAGGGGAGATCCATTGTGGTTGGAGTTTGGAGATATTCGAAACCAAGTAGTAGATAATCTTATTGAGTTGAGGAAAAAATATCCATCATTTGTTCTCAACGGAGAGAAACAGTTAAGTCTTATGAAAGGTAATTGGGGAGGACGTGGTACAACACCAATCAATTGTCCTTCTTGGGCTATACTTTCTTTGGACCATATGGGAAGGATAAAGCAGCCATGCTGTATAGGTAGTGCCGATAGCAAAGGGCTGAGACCTATATGTGAGCAGTGTGGACTTGGATGTTATTCCATACTAGTCGCACAAGGTATCAAGGGCGTATGAGAATCTAGTCTAGGCTCAAATTTGGTAATATTAATGTGAAACAGACTGAATACCAAACGTGATGGGCAATAAGAAACAAAGCAGCGAAAAATAGAACTTTTGACAAAGTGGATATGAAAATAAAATTCCTCTTAGTTTGTTACTATCTGATACTTAGGACCTCAAATAATCGTCCAGTTATTGTTTCTACGCCAAGTATTATCGTCGGCTTGATGTCGAAAGATTTCTTTCTAGAGCTAAGAAGCCAGTTCAAATAAGTATTATTTGCATAACACTAAATTCAAAGCCTCCAGTGCAGATCGTGTACATCCTCAGTCTTTATTTTCTTTGAATTCTTCAGGTTTAGGAATAGACTGTAGAATCTGGAATGGTTTGATGCTATCTCTCGAATAGACTGGAAACTCTAATGACAGCATACAATTTAGTGAGAATAGATCGCATCTGTGACAAAGACAGTTACCCTTATCCTCAAAAGAGAAAATATTTAATGCAAACAGAAGGTGCCCCAATTTAATTTATTATGAAGATATTTTTAAAATAAACTTGAGTTAAATGATACTATCTTAAGTCTATATGAATATTATAAAATTATAGTTAAAGATAAGGGTAACTATAGTTAACAGTTTATAGATCACATTTTTGATAACAAGTCTGCTTTGAGTTTCTGGAATTCCTCGTCAGATAATATTCCTTTTTGATGGAGATCAGCATATTTTTGCAACTGTTGAGTTATGTCCTCCTGCCGGGGTTGAGTTTGCGGTTGTTGTTGTTTTTGTTGCTGTAGCGCTTCTATTTGCCTTTGCTGTGCTTCTATTTGTTGTTGTGATGCTTGTTGTTGGGCTTGTGCTGCCTGTGCCTGTTGGTTCTCCTTAGCACCAGCGCGACTTCTGGCTACACCTGCTCCTATAGCTGCTGCGGCCCATCTTCCTCTCATACCTTCAATAGAGTATATGTAGTTAATATACTTTTAGAAGGGAATTTCGCCTGATACCAATAATTAGAAATGTTTAACTACAACAGTCACGTATACGTCTATGATGTTAATAATCAAGGAGTTGCACTAATTTTTGCATATGAACAACTTTGAAAACTGAAACCACGATGAAATCTACTAAAGGTATTAGAATCTCACAAATTGTACTTGGAGCTCTTGCCATAGCGCTATCACTTGCAGTTATCTCAAGTTCTAGAGTTGGTATTGCAACTATAACTATCCTGCTCTCTATTGCATTGCTAGTTGTTGGAATTGAGAGGTTAGCTACAGGCTTTGCACGATCAGAACAACAGCCTAAGTCATCTAGATATGCAAATATTGGTCTAGGGACTTTAGCGGCTTTACTAGGAATTGCAGTTTTAGCATTTCCTCTGTTTACAGCAGGCGTGTTAGTTACTTTGTTGGCTCTTGGTCTGCTTTCCATAGGAATTGCAAGAATTGTTCATGGCATCTCGGATAAGAATATTTCAAAGTGGTCAAAGGGCTCTCTTGTAGGTGTAGGTATTTTGTCTTTGGCTGTATCTTTTGCAGTATTTGTATACCCAACATTTGGTGTATTTCTTTTGACGCTAATAATAGGTATTAGTCTACTAATAATAGGAATGCAAAGTGTTGCATATGCTATATCTGGTCATAAGAGAAGCACATATAATCCAACTGCGGCAACTACTTCTACTACGCTAGAACACGGGAGATAGAAAGGCAAGAGATCTAGCCATCATTTTTTATTGATAGATCATGAAGATTTACAAGTTTTTTGTTTGGTGTAGTTTTATAAACTCGGACAACTTAGAACCTATCCGAAAAGTAGTTGAATTTAATTGAGTTGTAGTAAACTGCCCTTAATCGATAAAGCTAA
>JARBAU010000234.1 GCA_029237525.1 Nitrososphaerales archaeon
ATCATGCAAAAAACTGGCTCTGATATAACTAGCGTAAATAGGCAATTACGTCAGTATGTTCTAACAAATCCAATGAATTTGCTACATCGCAATGTGCCACAATTTTACCATTCTCTATAGTATACAAATCAGCAGATCTGATCTGCATCGGTTTATTGGTTGGAGGTATTCCTTTACATATTGCTGTACGAGTCCCAACAATACTAAGAAATATTACAACGCCGAATTCGTTCTAAGTTATTCTGATAGAACTTTATTCTTGCAGTATTTCCTACATATTGATTACACTATTGCTTTCAAAAATAATCTACAATCCCACTGCTCAATGGTATACATGCGCAAAACGGGGCTGGAATCTCCGTTCTGGTTTGACCGCCATCATTTTAACTGCTGATAGATTAATGGAGTAGTACAATTCAATGACTAATAGTAACTTAATTAATTAATTTAGCTATATAATAAAAATATCTAGAAATTTTTTCTTATCTGATTATATAATTATATATAGACTTTGTAATCTTTGATTATATAATTCACTGAAAAGGTACAATGATCTCCCGGGTATAAGAAGTAACACCAGCAGTACACACTAACGTAAATGTAGGCATCATCTTATCATCATCTAATATTACTCCATCAGATCTAGATCTTGTGATTCTGCGATTCATTATAAATTGGACAAGATAATCTATGCCTATTTCAAAAAATTCTATGATGAGGATGATGTCTTAAATCGATTACTATCTCTATTGCACAAATTACAGATATGATCAAGATTAATGCTAATGGTAAGATTGGAATCGCGAGTATGGGGATAAGAAGTATTACAAACCCAGCTAAGAACCTGTAGACCGATCCTTGAACCAGAATCTTTCTGCTTCTAATACTACGCCTATTACTATGGCTACTACTACTACTATTACCACTATCCTCACCATCCTCATCATCACTGCGACTTGCACTGGCTATGGTAAACTGGATAACTCCAATTGAGAATAAACATAGTGATACAGAACCACAGATTAACCATTCACCTGCGTACGATAATGCTATATTTTGAGTTGCTGACACAATGTATCTTATACCTGTTGCAGTACATACCAATCCTATAACTAAAGGAAAGTGGACATAGAGCCACGTTATGTAAATTCTTATTCTTCCCTTTTGACGAAAGGCGCGAATCGGAGCTCCATCTGTATTATCAAAGTACAACCACCAAAGTCCAAAAGCTATGCTTAAACCAGCTCCTATAGATATCGTGGATTCTAGATCCCACTCATGAGAAGATAAAATACTCACAAGACCAAATATTGTCTCTCCTATTACTATTAGAGTAAAGAGTCCCATTCGTTCAGGTAAATGAAAAAAATTTGGAGCCAGTTGTACGTGCTTTCTTCCCACAACAAAAGTGGTGGCAATATCTATGGCTATTGCTAATGACCAAATTATGAAACGGAAAGGAATAGGAATAGCTGCTGATATCAACCATAGCATTGCAGAAATCAGAAAACCTTGTGCATATCCCCTGGCAAACTTACTGGCAGCAGGTATCTTGCGACCTGCACGTATATACTCAACAACTAGTAGAATTCTTATCACAGCATATGATATCGCAAACTTGTCAGATGTTTCAGCTAATGCCCCATGAATATTAATAGTAAGAGCTGCAGCTCCCATCATCTGAAGAAACACCAATAGACGATGGAATAAATCGTCAGTCTCAAATCTCGCCGAGTAAAATGTAAGTCCTACCCATGCCCACATTACAGGAACAAAGAGTGCTACATTTCCAAGAAATGTTGTAATGGAAGTGGTATTATCATGTAGGGTCAAACCTATCTGGGCTACGGCAGCAGCAAAAACTAGATCGTAGAAAAGCTCTAGCCATGAGGCATGACGTTCTTTTTCTACGTTGGTCAATATACTATGATCATCATAAAATCATGTTCAATTAAACTGCTTCTTGTAAAAGCACTGTCTGAGTATTAGTCTGAAACATATCGAAATTATGATTTGGTTTTAGTTATTGCGAATTGCTGAAGGCATTTACAGAGCCATGGTCTAATCTATTGATTATTAATTCTCTAGTTTATGCTTCTGCTGTTGCAGAGATAGGTCACAGTCTATATATTAATAATAATTCTATTGTAGAATTTATTGGGACAATATCCCTTTTCGTTCCTGTATGCTGGGCATGGATTGGCGTTACTCTATATGCGGCTAGGTTTGAAACAGATGATCTAATCCATCGAATCTTTGTATTATTACAGATATTGGGAGCTGCCGCTCTTACTATCAACATACAAGGCGCCCTGGCCTAAACGTCAAGCAACTTTGCGATATTATATTGGGTGATTAGAGGCTTACTCGTTATTGAATATCTGCGTACAGGCCGCAGAATACCTGCTGCAAGTAAATTTGCATATGGACTCGCACGAGGTTTTCTAATATCTACAATTTTATGGCTATTGTCTGCAATTGTTCCTACACCTGGCAAGCGTTCATTAGGATACTTGGCACGTGGCAGTTATAGTTTAGTTTCTTAGACTATATCTTTAGGAGTATTGTATAAAGTATATATACAAATTGAGAGTCAAATCATGACTTCGATGGACCGAATATTCGTAATATGCTACTTCTGGGCTAAAACTTCCAGCATATATAATATTTATTTCAAACCAGAACGATTTAGAGCTACTAACATTCTTCCGAAACTGGGCTATCAAACTATTAGTCAAACTCATGATAAGTGTACTTAGCTGGCGGTAATTACGGAAACATATTAGGGAATATACTCGTATAATGAAATGAGGTATGGCTCATTGTCGTCCATGTAAAAACTACACAGAAAATTTAAGAGGCTCCATAGATCAAAGTAGCTTAGATAATACACATCTACTCCTATTCCTAGACTTTAAATTGGCTGCGCGGAGGTAATTCCTGAAGGGTCCAAGTGTTACCATCTGGATCGCCAAAATGAACAAACTTACCCCAAGCTTGTGTGTAGACATCACTAACAACAACTCCACGTTTTGTAAGCTCATCACGAGCGGCCTGAACATCCTTGACAACCATCTGTAGACCTTTAATAGAACCAGGTTTCATGTTGTCGGCGATACCAATCCCGAAACAAATTGAACATGCAGAACCTATAGGTGTCATTTGAACAAAACGTAGCTTCTCGCTCACGGTATGGTCGTGGTCTAAGTTAAAACCTACTTTGTCTTTATAAAAGTCACGTGCTCGATCCACATCAGTTACTGGAATCGCCACCAATTCAAGTTTCATTTCCATTAATTGTCACTCCAATTCTTCAAGTATATGAGACGATAACACAATAAATATTGGCTGGTAAGGTAAAAGATCACTAGATAGATATTCATAAATATCTATTATATATAAATGAATAAAAAGATACGGTAATATCTATTACGACGACTGTATTCGTCTTAGTAGCATTCTCATCAGCAGCAATACCATCTACAATTCCAATCTCCAATGTGAAGAATGTTAATATGCTTATCAGTTGATAATACTACTGATAGAAGATAGAAATGTTCTATCTTAGAAGACTTACCTAACCTAAATTCATTTGTTGGTCTGTTTGTCTCTTCGTTGTTCTTCGTCCAAAATCATTGCGTATATTTGCTGCATAGCCTCTACCTCAGCTAAGTTATACTCAACTATTTGTATGTTGATCTTTTCTGGGTCTACTACTTTTTGCTACTTTTGAATGTTCTTATAAATTATTTTCTTGACTTCTGCTACTGTTAGTTCTTTTGACTTCGGCTCTATCAATCACAACATTCTATCAGTATTGATTTATGATGGCTGAGGAACTGTAGGTAGAGGGAGGCCATTTAATTTATCTGTTTACACTCAATCAATCTAATGGGGTTAAATACATCCATTACTGTAAA
>JARBAU010000235.1 GCA_029237525.1 Nitrososphaerales archaeon
AAAGGATCGTTATAAGGGTATACTTCAAACCTTTTCTTCTTATCACCGTGATCATAATAACGACCGTCTAAACCTGCTTTGAAGGTTAATGTTATATCTGGATCATCGTCTAAAAGAAGTATTCTTTTGGTAAATGGTGGTCGTGGTTGTAATGGTGCTTTAGTCTCCGTTCCTATTATGGTATTTAAAGTCGTTCCCTTATTTTGAAAGAAATTAGATCAGTAAAAGAGATAGATATAGTAAGTTAAAATCAAACTCCGATAGGGTTGTGCACACGATAAATCAGCAAAGATTTGGTTTAGGAGGGGGAAGTTTTGAAACAATTCTCAAGACTTGTTCTAACAAAGGATTTTTATATAAAGAGAAAATCGGCGAATTAGAACACGTATTTATCCAAATATTCCATTAATCAATAAAGAAACCGAAGCTAAAAAGAATGAGAATTTAGAGTATGATGATAAGAGGATTATTAAGATCGTACCTAATGATGCCACAATCGATTCTCACCCTAGGCTTGTACCTGAGTATGTAAAACTTTCAGAATCTCTAACAAGACAAGCATCAAAGACAAGAGATTTACGAAATTCAATACGAATATCAGACAGATTAGGCATGGTAGTTACTCGCGCTAATTCAAAAGAAACGCCAGAATGGTCTAAATATATTTCTAGTGTTTAATGCTCGAATCATTTGTTTTATGTATATTCAATCTAAATATATGATTTAGTTCCATTTTACTATTTAGACGAATTGGAAAATTCAGTTTTAAAGTAAACTAAAGTCTCATCATCAAATATACAAAATTCTACTATTTCAATGGATGTATCATTGCTTGTGAGAAAACTTTTTGATTCAGCTAGTAGTATCTTTGCACATCTATCCTTGGGAAACCCGAAGATCCCTGAACTTATCGCTGGCATCGAAATACTTTTGAACCCTTTTTCTGCTGCGAGTTTCAGACAACTCTGAACGGCTTTTCTTAACTTCTTATCTTCATTTCCTTGGCCCATTGTTGGACCAACGGCATGTATCACAGCACTACATGGTAATTTTCCTGATGTCGTAATTACTGCAGAACCAACTTCAACATAACCTATCTTATCGCTCTCTTGCTGTATTATTGATCCCCCTTTTCTCACAATTGCACCTGCCACGCCTGCACCATGTTTTAAGTACGAGTTAGCAGCATTGACTATAACGTCCACATTTCTTTCTGTTATATCTCCTCTTACAAGTGTAATAATTTTGTCGTTATCGAGTCTTAACTCATCCACCATACTCATAACAAAGTACGATTACAATAGTAACTTAAATCTACTTCAAATTACTAATTTTAATGAATCATTTCTTTCAGATATCCAATATTTGATACCTCCAATACTTCAGACCAGTTTATTCTTACCACGAACTCTCACAATAAAGGGCAGCTTATTTAGGGTTAACTAAATTTATAGAATTTCAGACTGTGGGGGTGTAAGTGGAAGTAGAATGAACCATAAGATATGACATTTAGGATCAATATTGTTTTGATCCTCATAATTTCAATAATTGAAGTAGTACACCGATACTGAAGTATTTGTTAAACTAGAATTTGGTTAGTAAAATTTGCTGAAGCTTCATCTTATGCAGGTAAATTAGCTATTTTCTACGAATTTATATTTCTTATGTTTAATGCGTTTAGAATTGAAATATTTCTTTCATTTACAAATGAAGCATTGGGGTTGTTAGCGCTGTACCTCTTTTGTTTACTGGCATTCTTTTGTGTATTACTATACTTTCCTGAAAGAACCTCCTCCAGCTAAAGTAGACTATGCAGTTACACCGATATCTAATGCACGAGCCAATGGCAGCAGGTCTCTTTCTGCAGATCTTTCAATCAAGTTATACATTATTTGAATTCCCACAAATGGTGTCCAATCACGCATCTCTGTCATCGCATTTCCAAACGACACAACTCAAGCTGGAGCATCGGACGTCCCTATATAAAGAATTTTTCCAGGCCTTACCATATCATCTGACGCTCTCATAACTTCTTCAATTGGAGTCAAAGGATTGAGAGATAGTAGCAGTAATGAATTGATAACTAAAAATAAAAAGAATAAATGAGAAAAATTTAAACTCCTGTAGCAATTTAGTAGAGCTAACAAGAATACATGTCAATAAATTAATCAGTTCGCATTCGACATTCAAAATAATTGGTTCGAATTAATGTACTCTACTACTAATTCTGAAATAGGATTATCTTACAGTCTTCGTCCATTTTCATTTTTCGCCTTATAATCCGGTTCTTTCCTAAACAAACTAACACATTCCATTTTGTAGCTGAGATTAAGTATTTGCTGCAAAATATTGCAAAAAATACCTTGTCCGTAAATAACAGAAGCAGGATAGATGAATTATGCTAAATCAAAAGTC
>JARBAU010000236.1 GCA_029237525.1 Nitrososphaerales archaeon
TCAAGAGAATTTGTTGATTTAACTCACATCATTAATAAAAATATTCAAGTATACCCAGGCGATCCTGAAACAATATTTGAGTCAGTTACAAATATAGGAAAAGATGCGAGCGTCAATATTACACGCATAACAATTGGATCTCATACTGGAACGCATGTAGATGCTCATAAACATTTTATATCCAACGGAATCGGAATTGACAAAGAACCACCAGATAAATTTATTGGCGAAGCAACTGTTCTAGATATGTCCAATATTCAAAATGGACAAGGAATTACAAGCTTGGATTTAGAGAGGAATACTAGTAAAGTAAAATCAGGGGATATTATTTTACTTTATACAGGTACAAATCCTAAATTGTATTATAAAGATGTGAAAAATTATAATAACAATGAATCCAAAAAGATAGGAAGTAATTTTACATATTTGGAACTTTCTGCTGCAGAATGGATTATAGACCATGACATAAAATGTGTAGGAATTGATACATTGAGTGTAGAAAGTGAGTACATCACCGAGGGAACGATACATAAAAAACTGCTATCTCATGATATAGGAATAATTGAAAATCTTAACTCGAATTTACAAAGATTCGTAGATAAAAGAATTTTTCTTATTTGCCTACCATTGTTATTTGAAGATTTAGACGGGTCGCCAGCTAGAGCAATAGTATTTGATATTATGGCACAACACAAGAAATAATAGGATTTGATTAGTTATTTTAGATCAGTAATTTAAAATATAATTTGAGAAGTAATATCATCATATTTAACATTAGTGGCGGGTATCACATTAATTCAAAGGTCTCTTGTATAGTCATATTGATTATCGAATTCCCAACAATATGTTGTATAATTCGATCGAGCATCAACAAATGATGTAAACAAATCCTACAATAATAAATTATTATAACAAACTATCTATGAATAATTTTATTTTTGTTTTATGATATTTATAGACTGACTACTTATAAAGAATACATATGTGACAATCTTAATGAATACAACTACAAGAATAATAATTGCTAGCTGTATTTTGACATTATTTATGCTGTTATCAAATAGTGCAATCAATATAATATTAGCATATCCCATAATTGCCAATCCAAATACAAATACAAATACAAATACTTCTCATGGTCAGGTTATACTTGTACCTGTTAATACGGGTAATCTAAAACTTGACCACGATATGCATAGTTTTTACAGCTGTATAAAGAAAACAATTAAAGAGAGTAAGCCCACAGACTTGAGTGAATATAATTACTTTGCAACAGAACCTACTAAAGCAGAAGTTAATAATTGCTATCACAATGTATTTGGATAAAGCATAAAGGTCATTTCAGGATGATTGACCATTAGATTCATCAGTTTTGAAAATTCAAGCATTTGAAGATCTTGATTAAAGGATTCCAATCAATACGCTGAAATTCGATAGGATCTTTTAATGGGTACTTTACCCATCCTTTAACAACTGAAAACATATAGGTCTCAAGTTTTCCCTCAAAATTAAATCTGATTTTAAGTAGAGTGCCCCAGCGTTTATCTTCTGTAAGGATATCAAGAATCCTATCATATGGAATTTCCAAATTCTTATTACTCATGGCAAGATCGCTTATCAGATCTTTTATTGTATATCCATATATGGGTCTAAATACATCTTCCCCATCTTTGAATCGTTTAAGTTGTTTTAGAGAATTTGCATCGTGTACTTTGTAAGTCATACTAGTTTTTGTGATGAATGCAACACGTCTGTTAGTGATTATCATCATACCTTCAACTCCTCTTTTAATAAGGCCAGGCTTTTGTCTCCAGATCCACATCAAGTGGGCCTTAATTTGTTCATCCTGTTCCATCAAATGTGTAAATAAAAGTCAGTCTAATAATTTAAAAACTTCTCGTCAGGAACTATAGAGTAAGTTAATTTTTTCGTACATTGAGCATGATATAATAGATCCATTTACCAAATAACAGGCCACCACGGCATCCAAAAATGAGATTTAGATTATGCTACGAAATCATGATTAAATCCTTATTTTTGATTTACACATTAGTTTCATACAATATTTTAACATTTTAACCACAGATATCAGTTAGCACAAAATTTCAATATAATTTGAATGTTCTTGACTAATTTAATATAATCTCAAAGTCGATCACTTAAATAAGTTGATCCAATAATTCAAAATCGAAACTTTATGATTTATTTTGAGTAAATATAATCATATAACAAAAAGATGAAGGAGTATATCTAAGTAACAGTGTTAATCAACTAATTTATGCTATAAAAACTGAAACTTAACGGTAAACAGCTTCGTTCCAAACTATGATGGAGGATCAGAATGCATAATTTCTCATCCTCTATCATCAATGTAGTCTTGAATTCAATTATTAGATCCCATATAGAATAACCTAAAGATTTAGGTATTGCAGTACTTCAATTTTTCAATATTAAAATGAATAAATTCTGTTCTGTTATATATTTCAGTAATTATAACAAATTAAGATAAAAAGATAGCATCAGTTTTTAACACTTTAATTATATTCAAAAGTTTTAGCATTTTAATTCTTAATTAGGTGGAACACTGCATCATATTTCACATTAATATATGACCAGTGATGGAAATTTGGCTCAAATTAGGAAATCGTAGGTTTAACCTTTAATATAATGGGACTGTAAAACTATAATCGATTGCATATTTTATTGCATAATAGTACCACAAAGTAGCAATTTACGAAAATAAAATTCATAGAGTACCAACAATAAATTTAGAAATTATTTCATAGAAATGTTTTATGATGAAAGGGATTTTCAAATTATGATATGAGCATAATTTTAGGAACTTGAAAAATGGAAAAGGTAAAAATTCAGTTATGCGGTATTAAAACAAATGGGTTTAGATCTTAGGCCACTCGTAGAGGCATCTTCTATAAACATAACTGAACTGTCTGAAAAGGTAATTGCAATCGATGCATACAATTCTATATATCAATTTCTTGCCACAATTCGCGGGCCAACCGGAGAATTACTTGCAAACAGTAAAGGCTCTGTGACAAGCCATCTAAGTGGCCTATTTTATCGCAATGTAAGTCTATTGGCAGAAAATATTAAGCTAATATATGTTTTTGATGGTGAACCCAATTATCTAAAATCAAAAGAGATAGAACACAGACGACATTTAAAACAAATAGCGACGGAAAAATATGAAGCAGCGTTAATGAGTGGTAAATATGATGATGCACGAAAATATAGTCAAGCTACGTCAATACTGACCCAGGAAATGATAGAAGAATCAAAAAAGATCTTGGAGTTACTTGGTATTCCCATAGTTCAAGCAAAATCAGAGGGAGAAGCAGCAGCTGCTTATTTGACAAAATGTGGAATTGCATTTGGTTGTGCTAGTCAAGATTATGACTCGTTACTATTTGGAGCAGAGAAACTAATACGTAATGTTACGATCAGCGGCAAGAGAAAAATTCCTAATAGAAATTCATACATCAACATAGAACCCGAGATTATTGATCATAAGTTTTTTCTCAGTCGCTTATCATTAACCCGTGAACAGTTAGTAGATGTAGGAATTTTAATAGGTACTGATTTTAATCCGGAAGGGTTTCCAGGGATTGGTCCTAAAACTGCCTTAAAATTAATTAAAGAATATAACAAACTTGAAAATATAGAAAAAATTAGGGATAGATTACCAGACGTACCTTATCAAGAAATACGAAATATATTTTTGAGACCAGAAATCCCCGAAATTGATAACATTTCATTCAACGAGATAAAGTATGAGCAAGTTATTAACTTTCTGTGTACTGAAAAAAATTTTTCGATTGATAGAGTGACAGGATCTCTCGATAGATTAAAAAAAACAATAACAAGCCGAAATCAGTCATTGGAAAGATGGTTTTAAATAAACTAGCCGTATCTTTTTCTCTCCTTATTTTTTTCCTCTGTGAATCTCTCAAGTTCATTCGTGTTCAGATCTACAAAGTGTATTCCTTTTGCAAGTACGGGATGTACATTTCTTATCTGTCTATATATCTTCTGACATACACTACGATAATCAGAATGTCCTTGTGGAACTGTTCTTAGTTCGATCATATGCGTTGCTTCTCGTAGATTAATCTTTACAAAATACGGATATCTATAAGCAAAATTGACAACATATTGTGCTTGTTCAGGTAATTTATTCGATATAAGAACACAGGCTTCGTTAGATTTATACATACAATCTTTAAAATCTTTAATAATTCCCAAATCAAAGATCTCTATAGGAACATCATATCCATGTTTTGTAGATAAAAATTGTCGTTCTAGAGTAAGAAGTCTATGACGATGGAGATCACGGAACATTCCAAAATTTGTAAATAATTCAAATGTATATTCTACCATTTCAAAGGCTCTGCCTGGTCTATGCCTCCTATTTGTCCTGAATTTTGTATACTCACTAATAATTTTGTGTCTCTGTTTTGGTTCAAGAGATCTAACATATTTCATGATATTCTCTAAAGATTGACCTACGGCATATTCATAAAGGATTGCAGATGACACCTTAACCTCTGCATCAAAATTGTCATCAAAATTTAACAATTTTACAAATTCAGGATTCTTTTCTAATTTAATATTCTTTAAATAATTTTGGGATAGCTCCAAAATAGCTTTCTTTGTATCAGTAACATATAATTGAAAAGACTTGCCATGTCTATCATTTGAACGTTTTATAAAAGATGGTATGACTGTACTAATTTCGGAATAAAGTAGATCAGCTATCGATCTTATTTCTTTTAGATCCGAAGCAAACATAGTCGATAATAGATATTCGTATGCTCTACCATTGCCTGCAATACCCAAATTCGTAAGTGTAGAAGCAGGTAAAAGCCCACGAAGAACATCAAGTGTCTTGGCTTTAATCGCTGCATGATAAATTCTATTTGCAGATTCAATAGATTTATCGGATTTCAAGCTGCTGTAACATAAATCACGTCGCGACTCAGCATCAAAAAAAAGAAATTTATCTATTGGTTCAGATTCCGAAATAAATTTTTGCATTTGTAAAATATTCTTGCTATATGTATCAAAGCTACAATCACATGCTTCTTTATATAAATCAGCATACGACGAAGACATAATATCCTTTTCTAAATGATATTTGTACCGACCATTAATCTTCTGATCAAATGCTATATATCGAGAAGATTTTTCAAGATATGATAATCCTATCCTATGATCTTCTATCTTTTTTGCTGCTATATTTGAAAGCCATTCTACTGCGATTTGTGCATCTCCTAGTTCAGATACAGAATCGTCACCATATTCTAATAATATCTTATTATAAAACTCTCCTCCTCGATTTGGGTTATTTACAAATTCATCAATAAATATTCGTCGCATAGTCTTATCTGTTCTTGAATATCTTGACATTAATGCTCCCCTATCCACTTGTTTGGGCGTAATGATTGCAAAGACGGACTTATCAGTATTCGAAAAATGCGAATTAAGAAGGAGTTTTTCTTTTTCTGAGAAGCGTTCATAGGTAAATATTGGAACCAAAAATTATTCACCTGATATAATATCAAAATATTTACAATACAATGGAAATTGAATGTTAACCATACTGTAAACCAACTTTGCAAGTACCTAATCCAACATTATAACAAACACAATCATCTCTAATCTTAACATCATAGAAGGAAATGGGATATTCCATATTAGATCCTTCACTGTTTGGGATCAATACATTATATGGTCTATAAATTATTGATTCTGAATCCGAGGGATCATCACGTGAGCCATACATTAGTTGTGATATCCCTATCCTATATTTTATAGGATAGGGAAAATTGCCCATTTTATTCCACCATTCTATTCCAGTAAAGGGAGTCTTACCTTCGAGTACAAAATCTTTGATATTCAGTAAGGGTAAATCAAATCTTTCAACTTGTTTAGTATTTTGATCCTCCAAGATATAGATAATGGATTTTTTCTGTTGGGTAATAATAATTTGACGGAGGTACGCGTGACCAAGCGTGGGTAATACTTGTTTGAACCTATATCTATTTACGCCATTAAATATAGCTTCAAAATAATTTTGACTATCAAACTGACAAATAAGATTTAGCTCGATAGCTATATTCTGCATATTGAAGATTTCAAGAAGATAAAGCATCCATGATTTATCTGGTATTTGATTACCCAAATCTTCTAATATAGTTATGACGTCAGATATTGCAATAATTCCCTGTGTAGATATTGGTTTATTATTAATATCAAGAATCAAACAAAATGCTCCTACCCAAAAATGCAATGTATCAGAGTTATTATTAAGATTGTATTTATTTTTATATTGATCATTAAACTTGAGTTATGGCTATTTTCTATGAAAAGAAGATAATAGTAATTCTAGATTATGGATTCGGATCCCGCCTTTATGAAATGGATTTAGATTCACTTTATTAATAATAATCACGATATCAGATAATTGTATCAAACCTATGTTATAGATAACAGACAAATGGTTTTTGCCAAATAATATAACAATTTTGACAACGTTGCCATTATATCTACATATTAAACGGATTATATGAGCGAATTCAAGCTCGAATTTGTAGGTAAAGAAGTCAAGGATATGTATGGCACATTCGTGGGTAAGGTGGTTGGTGTTATAACAGATATTGATGGTTCAATCGAATCTGTGGGTGTGGATTGCGGATCATCTGGCCTAAATCAACTAGCTTATGAGCAATTATTAGTTCAGGGGGATTATGTGATATATATTCCAAGATGGAGACTTGATGCACAAAACCTATTGAGACAAAAGAATCTTACGTTACAGAGAATAAAAGCACTACAAGAAATGGTATCAGCGAACGATTTGATGAAGGATGATGCCGAATTGGTTTATATAAAATACCAGAAGAGATTACGGGACCTTGAAGAAAAAGAAAAAACCATTATCGAACTATTGCAGGAGAGATTAAATCAATTGGATACAGAAAACAAAAGCATCAAATCAGTATTATTCGACGCAAAGCTGCAATATAGAAGTAATGAGCTAACAGAGGAGACATATCAACAGATCAGCATACATACAAATGATTTGATAGAACACATTAATCTTGAGAAAGCTGAAATTAATAATGTCAAAATGAGGTTAACACAACAAACCTTGGACAATGTAGATTTAGCAATTAATACATCACATCAGAAATCGCAGGACTCTTACACAGAATCCTCTTCCAAAACTGAAGCGCGTAAACAAAATGAGACGGCCCACATTATCGTTGCGGATGACGTGAACAGAACAGAACAGAAAGCAGTTCAAAGCAATACTAATAATAGTAATAATGAATCTGACGAAAATAGTTGGCTAAATCACGTTATCCAAAATGAATAAAAACCAGAAAAAGGGTGGTAGCCTATTTGCCCTGCTTCAGGGGCGTCTGTAAAAGTTCACCTATTTCATTGTGCATCTTGAGGAAGTTTAATCCTTTTTCTGTTGTTTTATATGTTTGTGAGCCTTCCAAATATTCTAATAGATTATTTTCAATGAGCACTGAAAGATATTCCCTTAGTTGTGCATAGCTAAGAAAGGCTTTGTACATTATCTTCGTCTTTGTAGCGCCTCCATTTGCAGCCTCTAAGATCATTGCTACTATTTCTGTTCTACTTCTGTATTTCACAAGTTAGATACGCTGGATTTCTTTATTTTAATATATTGACACAATCCTTAGGAACAAAGTTCTAAACAAACATTATATTATTGACCAAGGAGATTATAAAATACAGGAGATAAATTTTGAGTATTATTATACATCACAAAGTTTTAAAGTTATCCATAGAGTATAGTGGGAAATGTCTGGACACGATTCTGACGAATTGTCAAAAATTTACAAAGATAGCGAAAGAATCACAGTAACCCTTACAGGTAAAAAATTTGAAAAAATTAGGATAAAAGCATCAGAAAATCAAGAACAGTTCTGGGGAGAACAGGCAAAAAATCTAATTTGGTTTAAGGATTGGGAAAGGGTACTAGATTGGAAAAACCCTCCTTTTGCGAAGTGGTTCGTTGGCGGCAAGTTGAATGCATCTGTCAACTGTATTGACAAACATATGGACTCTAATATAAAAAACAAGGCAGCTATAATTTGGGAAAATGAGAATGGTGACACTGCAACTCTTACTTATTTCCAACTATATCATTTTGTTAATAAATTTGCAAATGCGTTAAAAACTCTTGGAATAAAAACCGGAGATCGAGTAATAATTTATCTCCCTACGATCCCAGAGATCGTTATTGCAATGTTAGCCTGTTCAAGAATAGGTGCAATACATGTCGTAGTGTTCTCCGGATTTAGTGCTAAAGCATTATCTGATAGAGCTAGGGATGCAGATTCTAAAATAATCATAACCGCAGACGGCACATTTAGAAGAGGTAAATTTATCGAGCTTAAAAAAATAGTAGATGAGGCAGTACTATCGATACCCTCAATAGAACACGTAATTGTTGTAAAAAGAACTTCAAATGATATACATATGAATGACGACATAGATGTATGGTGGCACAAAATCATTGAAAGAGCTGAATCATTTTGTAAACCCGAGATGCTGGATAGCACACATCCTTTATACATCCTTTATACATCAGGAACTACGGGTAAACCAAAAGGTGTTTTACACAGTACAGGTGGCTATCTTACATATTTGTACGCAACAGCGAAATGGGCATTTGATTACAAGAGTACTGATATTTTCTTTTGTACTGCAGATATAGGATGGGTTACTGGTCACAGCTACATGGTGTATGCACCACTTATGCATGGGGTGACAGAATTGATGTATGAAGGGACACCAGAGTATCCACAGCCTGATAGATATTGGGCATTGGTTGAAAAGCATGGTGTCACAGTTTTGTATACTACCCCTACTGCTCTAAGAATGTATATGAAATTTGGAAACAGTATTCCTAGTTCATTTGATCTATCATCTCTTCGTTTATTGGGTACTGTGGGAGAACCGATTAACCCAGATGTTTGGACATGGTACTTCAAAACTATTGGAAAAGAGAATTGCCCTATTATTGATACATGGTGGCAAACAGAAACTGGTGGAATTATGATAAGTACCTGTACTGGTCTAGATTCTGATATACCAATGAAGCCAGGTTCTGGCACATTTCCTGTTCCTGGAATAGACGCAAACATAGTTAATGAAAATGGAGAACCTGTAGTTTCCAATAAGAAAGGATATTTAGTGATAAAAAAACCGTGGCCGGGAATGTTAATGACACTTTGGAAAGATGATTTAAAATATCAGAACACATACTGGAAAAGATTTAAGGATGTTTATTATTCGGGGGACTATGCTTTATTAGATACTGATGGCTATCTTTGGCTATTAGGAAGAGCAGACGACGTACTCAAAGTAGCAGGACACAGATTAGGCACAATGGAATTAGAAAGTGCATTTGTATCACATAAGTCAGTTGCTGAAGCTGCTATTACAAGCAGACCAGATGAGAAAAAGGGTGAGACAATAATTGCATATTTAGTTCTTCGCACGGATTACTTTGAATCTGATCAGCTTCGCCAAGAGCTTATCAATCATATTAGAAATACGGTAGGTCCCATTGCTACGCCTGAAGAAATTTACTTTGTGAATAAGCTTCCAAAAACAAGAAGTGGAAAAATAATGCGCAGATTACTTAAATCTATATCTGCTGGCGAAGAGGTAACAGGTGATATAACTACATTAGAAGACAATACATCAATAGAAGAAATAAGACAAGCATACAATAACATACATAAGAGCAATAGATAAACAGTAATCATAGACTTGCTATTGTAAATAGACAAATAAAATAAAAATAAGCTTGCAGATCAAAATAAGGAAGATCAAGAAATCTTTAAGGAGGGCTGAATACAATGGGATCGTATATTGTCAAAGCGTTTATACACTATTGGGGTCGGTCCTGGATCAGTAAAATTTATTACAGATATTGCTAGGGAGGCAATATGCAAATCACGTTATATTATTGGATACAAGTACACTATATCAGCTGTTGAGAGTCTAATAGACAAAAATAAACAAGAAGTTTATGTGATCACTCTGAAAAATCAAGAACAACTGTATCTGCACGTATATGATAAAATGAAAGACGATGAATATTGTGCCGTATTATTCACCGGTGATGTAAATTTTTCTGAATCTGAGGTTGTTGACAGATTATTAGAAATCTTTGGTGAAAACAATGTTGAAATTATTCCTGGCATAAGTTCAATTCAGATTGCAGCAGCAAAATCAAAGGTACCATTAGATAAGGCACATATAGTTACATTTCA
>JARBAU010000237.1 GCA_029237525.1 Nitrososphaerales archaeon
AATCATTAATTGCATCTCTAAAAATAGATGAATTTTTTGTAAAACCTTTCTCTATTAGAGAACTAATCGCGACCGTTGATAGATATCATAGCATTAATATAATCCAAAGTGGGTAAAGCGACTTTCCCTTCGTCAAAATCTTAGGACGCCATTACCATCATTTGATTGTATGTACAGTTGGATTGGTTCTAGCTGAATGTAATGTCTCCTTTTAAGAAATACTGTGTAAGTATAAATGAGTCTATAACTTCAATAGATTCAACGAAGTAGAGTCTAAATTACTGTGCTTGTCTATAATGGCTTTTTGTATGTATAATACTGTCTAACGTATATTGATTCAGACTATAACACGTTTATAAAGTGTTTATTGATCATTTCCTTGAATATATCCCATTAATCTTTCTTTTTTTATTATTTCAAAAAGAGATCAGGAAACAATAAATAATATTATATTTGCTGATAGATGATTTGATATTAATAGCTGATGATACTCTTAAAATAAAACAAGATCAATTATGCCTGGCAAATAGGAAGGAATAGTCTTTCGGTTATAGGTGACATTGGTGCTTATACTCACTAGTCAAAGTTTAATGAGCTTGTTGATTATGAACTATCATTACCAACAAAATATGATAATGCCATGAAAGCCTTTTGTTTATACAATCAAAAGGATTGTGACAAATTCTCAAATAAGCGAAAGCAAGAGTTAATTGGATACCACGGCAAGGCGCTAGAAATAAAGAGAGTAAGGACAAGCCTTACAATTTAATAATTCGGAATATTTTACTAAATTTTAATGAGCACAAGTTCGATCATGTCATATTGACATCATCATCCACTTACATTCCCACCAAGACTCGACCTGTCAATAATGTAATTGTTTGCTGTATTCAAATATGCTGGTAACTAAGCACTGAATTTATTCTCTTCGAGGTAGTGAATGGCTGAGCCTGCACTACTGACCATTCGATTCTATTTGGATATCATTTCTAATGTGTACCTTATACAACTAATTGAAATGTGGATTGTCTATTCAAACTGTGACTTAGATTAAGCTGCCATTGTTGTGATTAACAAAAATTTACATCGTCCAGTATTGATTTACAATACTTATTACTTATGTTAGCCACACAGTAACGTCCAGTGATGAATGACTGAAAGCAGCCAGGGCAAGAAAGACAGAGTATTAATTATAGATGATGAACACAATATGGTATATATCGTAAAAGCAGGATTAGAACGTAAAGGGTTAGCATTGCAGAATTTTCAAACGAGGGTCATATCAGTTATTAATTTTAGACATCAAGATGCCTAGAATGATTGTATGGATCTCCTAGACAGGATCAAAAAAGAGGATGATAAAATTAAAGTCTGTTTGTTTACAGCATCGGAGGAGTTTGCAGCTTATTATCAAAACGCATTCAATAACTCTAAGGATAACTTTCTCATGATATTAAAACCAATCTCAATTCCTATTATGAATAAAGAGATAGAGCAGTTTTTGAACCGATAACCAATGACAACAATACTTGATTAAGATATTACTCGGCATTTTACAAAACTTGTACGGATAGGGTCCAATGGTAATTCCCATAAGTATCACAGCAGTATTGTTATTAACAACACAGGTCATAAATATACTGAGCCCTCGAGTTCATTACTTACAGACAATTAAGATTCGTTGTGGATTTGCTAGAACTAAGTCTACAGCAGGCCATTTGAATTTAAAATCAAATATTAATCTAAATATCAATGAAGATCAATATCATTAGAAAACAAACGCCGCTAAGATTAGTAATACATTTATACGATCATATTTTCGAGCCAGTCATTTTATAACAATTAGAATAATGACTCATGTATTTGAAATCAATCACGAGTAAGTGGTTCATGACAATTAACTGAACAAATTTCATTGATACAATACATCAATCAATTAATATATACAGCCATTGGAATATCACTTAAGGTAAGTCCATGGGTCGACAAGAACAAACAAGTACAAAGACAGCGTTGATAGTAAATCCGAACTCCTGCGGCGGATTAACTGGCAAGAATTGGGAAGACCTTTACAATGAGATCAAGAATACTTTTGGTGAAAATCCTTATGCGGTATTTAGTCAAAAAACTGGACATGGAACCATACTTACTAGAGATTTATTGAGAAAGGGATTCGAAAAACTAGTTGCAATAGGGGGCGATGGAACTATAAACGAGGTTGTTAACGGCTTCTTTGAAAATATAACCGATGAAAGTAAAAACCCACCTCATGCACTGGGCACTCATATGCTCGGTAAACAAAATCATGGCGAAGTAATACAGGCGCCACCAGTATTGAAACCAATAAATCCTGATGCAATTATGGGTGTGGTTCCTGCTGGGTCAAGAAATGTATTAGCAAAATCCTTAGACTTGCCTGAAGGGATTGTTGAGTGTTGTAAAAGATTCGTGAATGGCAAACCAAATAAGATAGATGTCATTTCAGCTTCAGCTACCTCCACCACACAGACAGATACGAATACAAATACAAATCGTCAGTCTAAAGAAGTTACAACTCGAATTTTCCTTAATGCCGCCGAGATAGGTGTTGGCGCTGAAATTATAGACAGATCAAAAAAAATCAGAGACAAAGTCAAGAGTCGTTTCGTATCTACGATTTCAAGTGTCATTGCTACGCTACCTATCTATGAGAGTAATCTTTGTGAAGTCTCAATAGATGACGGAACTCACAACTTACTATTAAAGATGACAATGGGTGTAATAGCCAACGGAAGATATTTAGGAGGAGGGTTTAAAGCAGCACCAAGGGCTAGCGTCTCAGATGGCTTGCTAGATATAACTATTCTAAAGAACTCTGGTAGCTTCAAAATGCTGGATGGATTTGTCGACATGCGAGGTGAATCAGATCAGTCATTTGAGAATAACGACATATTTTATGCGCAGAGTAGAAAAGTCTCAATTAAATCGAAAGAGAGAGACGTAACAGTTACTGTTGATGGTGAACCGATAGGCATTCTTCCTGGAACTTTTCAAGTTCTCCCAAACGCTTTAACTTTAAAATACTGAATTTCAGAGGATGTATGACAGATACAAATTTATTCACATATTCATAAAAATAATAATTTTAAAGGTACTGTTAAGTCTACTAAATCGTACGTCAGTGGAAGACATTTCTTGATTGATTTCACTATGATTAGTCTAATTTATTAGATCTTGATTAAGTGCGCTAAATTTATTCTAGCCCATTCTGTTTTATACGTAATCCTTGATTCTGCTTTGTATTTCAACACTTGGCTTAGATAGTGGCCGCAGAATGCTAGCGAAAATGACTAGTACCAAGATCATAATGATATTTTACAATATTGGCAGCATCTTTATTAAATGGTCTAATATCCACGTCCTGATGGCTTTTGGGCATTATGACGAATGAATAAATATACCCTTATACACTACGATTCTTGTAATCTTTTAAAGCACTTTTCGAAATTTCTCCTTGAAATTCCTAATGGCATGTTAGCAATGGATTGTTTTCTTTCATATCACTATTGGTGCTAGCTAGTTTTCAGGCCAGTATAAATTAGTTAAGCAACAGATTCGTTACTAATATCTTCGCTAATATCATCTCTAGATTTGTTAATTATTTCCTTTCCGATATCTACTGATTCATCATCTTTACTTTTCTTTCTTCTTTCGACTTCTTCTACTTCAACTAATTCTTTTCTATATTCGCCTATTGGTCCGTCAACTGATTCGTCTTGATTAGACATTGGTTATCGATGGACTAAAAAGGATAAATGAATTGTATTCCAACATATCTGATAACAGACTCTTCTACTTCTAAGGAACCCTTACTGTGGTTAATACGACACGCGTTGATTTCTTATGACTCATTTTTGCTGCTGGAGAAACTATTATCTTAGTGCTTAATTCGAAAAACAAGTCTTCGTTATGAACAACCGTGTCTATGTTATAGTGCCTGAAACAGTTAGTCATACTTGTTGAGAATTTCATTGGTTTCAAATACGATATAGGTATAGATTCAACAACACTTCTCATAAAAAGAAAATTGAGATTAGTAAATGTCTAGTGTGTAATATCTAGACCATGCAAGGTATCTTATCGTTCTCCTATACTCGTCTTTATTTAATAGATATCTCCAAAATGTATGTATGTATATCCATTCAATTATGTCTAAACAAAATGATAAAAAAGAAAAATTAGAGCAAAAGATAAGAGAATGTCTGCTTTTGGAAATGGCTGCACAAAAGACAGTGCAAGAATAATCCTCAAATGGATTATTGGATAAAAGGGGAATGTTATCAAAGCTTAGGAATATGCAGAAGGAAGCAAAAGAAGCCGCTGCCTATTAGTAGTGCAAGAATTGCTTCAATCTTATTTGATATTCTAGCTTATGTCATTCTGAATATAAGTTTGTGAAAAAAACTAATCAATTAGTGCATCAAATAGTGTTCTGGGTAATGGAGTATCAAACAGAATTATATACTATCTGTCAGGACTCGTACACATAAATTAGCAGATTATGCTATCTTTAATATTTCCAGAAATTGCACAATAGCCTATGTCATAAGATTATTCGTCTTGAGTACCTGACAGTAACTTGTTAATGCCTCATAGCTAGTCTAATTATTCTAACTATCATGATGTGTTGATTACAGATCGTCTTCGGCTCTAGCGCTAGTAACTTTAGTCTCAATAGGAAGGCTAAAGCTAACAGTAGCCCCTTTCCCGTCTTGATTATTTTGTCCCCATATTTTGCCATCGTGGGCATTAACAATGCATTTTGATATGTACAATCCCAAGCCTAAACCTGATTCCGACTTGGTCACAAATTTAGTAAATAGTCGAGTCTCTATTTCTGGGTCTATTCCTGTTCCACTATCCTTCACACTAACAATAACATATGAGTTAGCATCGTAGCCACAAACAAAGTTAGAATTATTCTTAGAAGGTTCTCTAACTCGAGCACACACTGTAACCTTATCAGTGCTAGTGTTTCTAGTTGCATTAATTGCATTAGTAATTAGATTTGAAATTACTTCATAAATCCTCAGTTTATCCGCAAAAATGAATAAAGGCGTATTTGGCTCGTCAAAGACAATATCTGTTTTATTCGTCGTCTTCGGGTTAACATTTTGAGCATGTATTA
>JARBAU010000238.1 GCA_029237525.1 Nitrososphaerales archaeon
TAGATTGTTCCACTAGGCGCACCCACTTACGCCGATACCACCGACGAGTTCGCCATCTGCTCTTTTAGGGAGGCTACTGGGTAGGACTGTGAATCGATCGCTATTATCCCAGGATTGGTGGTCTTGGCCCGTCCTTCCATTGCTGATGTCGGTGACTGGAAGCCAGCAGTAGCGTACGCTTTTTCTCGTGCAACATCATCTGTGGCTCCGGTCGTTCCGTCGGCCATAGCAAGCAAAATATCAACTCCGTCGCGATTCTACACGGTAACGGTGACAGAATAGCCTTTATCTTTTGCAGTAGATTTGCGTGGCCATGGCTAACTGTTTAGTGACTGCTAGTGGAAGGACTCGTTGATTGTTTAGAGCCGTCGAGACTGATCGATTGTCTATTGCTTTGGCACTATTCGTCATGTATGATAGAGAAAAAACTCCCAGTCCAGAAAATAAAAGTAGCATTATAAACCCACAATACCAACATATGTTGGAATCTTGTACCTTATCTTTCATTTGAGAAATAGGCTAATCAAAACGATAGAGAAAAACAGATAGGTCTGAGTTATCTAACCTGGGAAGACTTCATCGAAGCTGCGGATAATGACTATATTTGTCTCTGGCAAATGATAATCTTTTGAATCACGAATGCAAAGAATAGGTTGCATTCCAGCTCCCTGTGCTGCTTTGATTTCCTTCATAGTATCAGAGATAAATAGAACATTGTGAGGATTACAAGCCAACGATTCAGCAATTTTTCTGTAGCTCTCACTTTGTGTCTTTGGGCCGGCCCTTGTATCATAAAACGCCCCAATATAGGCTGTTAGGTCTCCGGAAGCGACGGTACGAAAAAGGAGCTGCTGTGCTAGAACACTGCCAGAGGAATAGATACAGATTAGTCGTTTCTGCTTGGTCCAGCGCTTGAAGGCTGGAGGAACATCCCTATAAACTATTCCACGAATCTCACCCATGTTATAGCCTTCTTCCCAGATCTTCCCCTGGAGAGATTTAAGAGCAGTATGTTTGATATCTTTGGTAATGAGCCACTTGGAGTATTCAACTGCTGAACGTAGCTGCGATTCGTCATTATCTTCTATCCAGGGTGGTAGTAGTAGTTGCAATTTTTCTTCTCTTTTGTCATTGTTATATTGTATGTGTAATTGTTCAATCAGTGATTCAATCTCCTGATCTCCAGAGTGTTCACGAAGAAAGGATTCTATGTTGGCACTAGCATATGGAAACAATGTTTCATAGACAAATTCGACAGGTGTAGTTGTGCCTTCTATGTCGACTAGAATGACATTCAGCTGATTATCAGATGCACTAGATTGCACGTTCTAATTCGCTGCAGTTTTATGTGGTGGAATGTACCATGGACCCCAACAGACAGGTTCGTAATTTTTATCAATTCCACTATGTGTATAGTGTGGAGTCCAACCAGACATATCTTGGAATAAACGTATTGCGCGAATTCTTCTATCACCACAAAGATCAAACCAGTGCAGCATTCCTCGTGGTACTCGAATCAAGTCTCCTGCCTCCACTTCTATCACCACAACCGAACCTTGCTGTGGATGAATGTGGAATACTCCTCTTCCATTTAGAATATATCTGACCTCGTCTTCATCATGTCGATGTTCAATATTGAACTTTGCCAGCATAGCATCAAGACCAGGGGTATCCTGGTTAACATCAATCACATCTGCAGTCACATATCCTCCACGTCTCTTAAGTTCATCAATTTGTTTCGCATAGACGTTTAGAATCAGTTCTGCAGATGCATCAGATGGAACGCCAGCAACTGGTTCCCAGTATTCATAATCAATACCAATTGTCGCGAGATTGTTTCTGACCTCTTCATGTTGTTGGAGTGATCGATTTTCATCTGGAATTCGAACTATAGCCATAGCGATCTCCTCTTTCGACTACCACTAGAGCGATAATCTTCGCCATCATGGCGTGAGTATTCGGCTGATCTAACCAGCACTTCCATAAGAAATTCCAATATTTCAATATGGCGTCTAGCTTGATGCACATTTGCACCCCAGGTATAAAGCCCATGTCCACGGAGAAGAAACCCATGAATGTCTGAAGAATCTTGCAGGGTTGTACACACCCTTTGCGATAGCTCAATCATATCTGTAGAGTTCTCTAGAATCGGTAGCCATTCGCGGTGTTCGTATGTATGAACTCTTTCGAGTCCCTTCAACATTTCATAACCCTCAAGCGTGATACCACCATTGGAAACATGAGTACTGGAAAGCACTGTACTCCAAATTGAATGTGTATGTAAAACTGCTGCTGCATTCATACAACGAACAATCGTGATGTGCAGCAATGCCTCAGCTGAGGGATATCCTTCACCTTTGATTATGTTGTTATTCTCGTCAATTTCCAGAAATTGTGCAGGCGTCAGGCTCCTCTTGTCTAGTCCCGTAGACGAAATAACTAAACGCAATGGCTCCAGGGAAGTTACAGCACTAAAATTACCACTTGTGCCCAAAACCCATCTATGCAAATAGAAGTTTCTACCTGCTTTAGCTAAATCAGCCGCGAGTTTAGAGAAATTAGCATTATCTGACGCAGAATGTTGTATAGCCTTTTGATACAGGCGTTCTTTGCCTCCGTTCTTGTCGTTCATCGAGATCACTCCTCTGGAGGTATTATTCATATCCCAATATTCTACACTCCGTATCATATATGTGATTTCGCTTAGGATTCATGAGTATCCGGAATTTTATGTAGCTGTATAAGTCGTTCACGTAGTGTGTTCTTGCACATATGATTATACATACAAACAAAGACCTATTTGATTGATATGTTGTGCTCAATTATTTTTCTTACTTTTCAAATTTGCTGCTTATTATCCATACATGTTTTATTTTAGTAGCTTGGTAGTTGTGAAAGACGTCCCTGCAAAAGATGAGTTTACGAGTATTTCGACCGGGTATCCTTAAAGAAAGGAATAATCAGTGTATAATTTTGGAAGCATTTCATAGAGATATAGTGTAGTCCACATTCAACTTAAAAGTTATAAAAGACACGGGTACCAGAACTTCAAATGCTAAAATAACTAGACGCCTAATAATTGTCACTTTTTAACCAATATTAGTCCTATGTTATTGTTCTTATTGGAGCATTGCTCACAAAAAATAAAATAGAATGAAAATTTGACTTATTGCCAACTTCCGATATCCCACTGCTGCCACATTTCTGCAAGTTTTCCTTCTGCTGAAATCCTAAATAAATCAAAACCAGTAACTGTTATTGGTTTGTCGTTTGCTGCTACGCCTAGAAAGTCTCTTTTAGGGGTCCCAGTAACTGTCCATCGAATCAAAACCTTGTCTTCTTTGGAAATTGCTTCATGGTGTGTGAAATGACGATCAGGAAGACAATCTACTACTCCTGAAGCAAATCTCTTTATGCTTTCTGGACCTTTGGTCAACTCGGCAGGAAGAACAGGATTATGCAGTACAAAGTCTGGAGTTAGGATTTCATCAGCTAAATCTAATTTTCCTTCTTGAAATATTTCCATATGAAATCTTTGAGCAAGGACTTCATTTTTTTGTTCAGTGTGTGCCATTGATGTTTTTGAAGACATATTTGACATTCCTGCATTCACTTAGCAAGTCCTAGGTTAAGAGAACAGCTCAGTATTTCGCGATATGAATCAGAAAATTCATGTACATATAAGCTACCTTGTGAATAGGACCAAGGCCTAAATTAAGCGGGAGCCATATTCACCTTCCACAAGACAATGCTATAAGAACAAATTATATAAGGTGTAGTTTTAGGATGCAGGATCGTTTGTAAGCAGATATGTGTATTATCTCCTGATCAGAATATTGAATATTATATTCCAGTTGTTCCCTTGTACCGCTATATATGATTAAGATATCATGTATTATACTTCAGTAACTTCCAATTTTCTATTCAAGGAAACGAACTGTACATTGTCTTTTTTCTTCTACTGTGGCAACGCTAATTTCCCGTGTACTCGTTATGCCTCCGAAACCAAGGCCCAGTTTCATTACGCCCTTTTGGTGCACGGTCAAGCCACTGGTACATCCCCCAGAGTGCATCTAGACCGCGTGCGTAGGTGGAATATGTATGGTATACCACACCGTCGGAGAGCGCGAACGCGCTCATTCCCGGCGCCTCGCGAGTATAGGTAGCAACATCGGTTCCTGTCATGTCAGCAAACACTTTTGGTGTCAATGCCAAATCGGTTTGATGCTCATCTTGACCGTCCTCTGAGTCGGCGTCCGAATCTGAGGTTATGCCACCCTTGTGGTAGTTATAGTACAGGTTGCCGGAGCGCTGCTGTTCTTCAGTAAAGGACGTGTTAAAGTCGTAGTTGAAATCACTATCCAGAGACGAGGCCCACGTGAACGTCCAGCCCATACGACGCTTGTAGTTCTGCAACGCCGAGATCGGAGCACGCGAGACTGCAATCATCGCGACGTCGTGGTGTTCGAGATGCACGGCAAAACCGTTAAAGCCGTCCGTGATGGCCGAGCATGCCGGGCAGCCGCCTGTGTACTCGGGGCCGAACATAAAGTGATAGACGAGAAGCTGCGAGCGTCCTCTGAAGAGATCAGCCAAAGATGCAGTACCCAGGTCAGTCTCAAAACTGTACTTCTTATCAATTCGAACCCACGGCAGTCTCTGACGCCACTGTGCCAGTTCGTCACTACGCCGTGTCAGCTCCTTCTCGGCCTTGAGTAGTTCCAGCCTAGCCGCAATCCACTCTTCACGTGTTCCGATCTTATGGTCAGTCATTTCTTCTCTCCTTCTTGCATGCAGAAAAGCAGTGTTACATAAGCTATATTTCTAATAGATAGATGGTTCTTTACATCTTCCATAAGCCTAGTACAGGCACAAATTATATAAGACGTACTTTTAGAATCCAGGTTCGTTTGCAGGTAGATTCGTGTATTACATCCTGATCAGAATATTGAATATCGTATTCTAAGTGTTGAATTTCAGCACTACATACAGCTTAACGACGACATTGGAAAATCACAAATCGTAAGTTTTAGGTAGACAGGATTATTATCAATTGAAAAGTCTATTCATTATTTTTTACTTATAACATAAGTCTGCTTTTCGTAGATTTGTTTGACTTTTTGTAGTGAATCTATATCTGATACACTTTTATCTTCACGTATGTTCTTTATTCTAGGAAAACGTAATGCAAAACCACTATCGTGTCTATTGCTTTTCTGAATACTGTCAAACGCAACCTCTAAAACTATTTCTGGCTTGACTATTATTCTAGTTCCTTCATCTTTTATCATGATTGATTTTAATCTTTTTGTCATTTGATGTATCTCATCATTAGTTAATCCAGAATATGCCTTACCGATTGTTCTTAAATTAGCAGCGTTATTCTCATCATCACTTACCGCGAATGTATAATCAGATAATATGCCTGCCCTCTTTCCATGTCCATATTCAGCAATTACAATAATTGCATCGATTGTATCTAATTCTTTTTTTAGCTTCACCCAATATCTTCCTCTCTTTCCAGGATGATAGGTAGAATCTGGATCTTTTATTACCAAACCTTCATGACCAATATTTTTGCTTTTTTCAAACATCGCAATAACATCTTGTTCTGAATTTACAAGCTTGTACGTTGAGTTAATTATCGGTTCTTTAAAAGACATATTTGACAGAATTTCTTTTCTCTGTCTGATTGACTTTTTAATCAGGCTTTCTCCATTAAAATACATTATATCAAAAACTACATATAAAAGCGGAGTTTCCGTCAAGGTTTGTTCAGTCAGATTCTTTTTGTGAAGCCTTTTTTGGAGTTCTTGGAAATGAAGTGGTTTGCCATTTCGAAAAGCCATCACTTCTCCATCTAAAATAAAATCTTCTATATCCAACAATGA
>JARBAU010000239.1 GCA_029237525.1 Nitrososphaerales archaeon
CACTGGGAATAGATCTGCAATTATCAGAATTCCTGCACATTACAAGGGTGAAAGGTTCTCATCGATGAAACGGATTGAATTCAGAGCTCCAGACCCATCGTGCAATCCATATTTGGCATTTTCTGCTATTGTTGCTGCGGGCTTGGATGGTATCCAAAAGAAAACATCAATCGGCTCCCCAGTTGATGAAGATATCTTTAAAATGACTGCAAAGAAGAGAAGAGAATTTGGAATCAAACAACTCCCTGCAAGTCTGAGAGATGCCTATGAAGAATTAGAAAGTGATCGATCATTTCTAAAACCTGCTTTCGGTGATGATGCAATTGATATGCTGATCGAGAATGAAGTTAAAGATCATAATGAGGTAGCAGTCAGACCACATCCACACGAATTTTCAATGTATGCCGATGTATAGACCTGAGGTATATTCATCGAATAACGTTATGACCTTAATTCTAAATTTATCGGAAATTTGTCACCTACATACATCATCTAGGACCTATCCTCTAATATCCTCTTCAAATCCGGTTAAGAATCTCAGCAATTTTCCACAATAAGAACATTTACAATATTCATTAAAATCGAATTCGTTGTACGTACGGAATGAAAAGCTATCCGTGTGCTTACAAAAAAATCTCCTTAGCAATTGAACTTTCATTCAGAGTAATTAATGATTAGCTCATTTTTTACTATATCGTTTCAAGATGACTAAGTTCGAGTGCCGTCGGTGAGATTTGAGCTCACGACAGCTCGGTCTTCAGCTTCACCCCAAAAGTTAAGGTCGAGTGCTCTCCCAGGCTGAGCTACGACGGCAATTGAATATCGTATCTAGATTTATCATATATAATCTTGCCTAGTGGTAATTGACCCAATATTGAAGGAATCTTTGACTTAAGCGGCACGGGGTATATTTTAATATGCAAGTTTGCAGACTCACTCTTATTGTGTCTAAATAGTACATAATTCTAATTACTATTATGTTCTCGTCATTCGATTGCTTGTTATCAGAGGATTGACTACGACAGCTAAGCTTTATAACAGATATTAGTACTACTGTCCAAGTCCTTGCGTTGATATCTTGGGCATGTTGGATAAATCAATGTCTTGTTTTTCGCCCCAATTTTCTCTATCCTACAATAGGATGTAATAAGAAATGAAAAATCGGCGCTAGCAAAGAGTTTTTATTTCAATCTTGATGTTGTGTGACCTAAAAAGTGCCAAGACTATCTGGAGACTGTCTTTTCCAACTGTTCTATCTCGATAATAAAGACTGATGGCTGTTAAATCAAATAATCAACTCCAGCTGGTTCGAAATGAGAAAAATAGAATTCAACCGCTGCTAACAGTTTTCTGACTAAAGGCCAATCTATTAGATTACCTCTGACAGTGCTAAGCACCTCGGATACAGCACAGAAATCGAACTTTGAAAAAGTAACTATGGTTAGAATATAATGTATTGGGGTACTAATCCAGGTATTTTTTAACCCTTCTGTGTATCTCCGTTCCATATTGCAATGCCTTCTTCTGTTTGAATGCCGACTCAGGTGGAACATTTAGTAGGTTTGCAACTTTTCTTAATATTTGCTTCCTAAGAAAGTCCTTAGAACTAAGTATTTTTTCATTGATGGGGACGTCTCTAGAAAATGCGATAAGTTTATTGGATAGAAAAGGCTGTCTGATCTTGACTCCAAATTCGCTCGCTACCGTGTCTATCTCTTCAAGAAGCTCAAATTCGTTTAGAATTTTTTCTTCTATTAATTGCATTAATCGCGTCCTTCCTTCGTCGAACATTCTTCTATATATATCATACCCACAAAAAAGTTCGTCGCATCCATTAGCCGACAGTACAGTCTCATGGTTCGATTCTTGAGCTAATTTAGAGATATAAAAAAATGCAATGCAATTTTCTATATGTGAAATTTTTTCACAATTTATCTTTTTCAATACTTCTCTAAGATTCTTGTAAAAATCATTTTCCTCTAATATGCTAATTCTATGATCTAGATAAAGTCTCGAAGCCATTTGTTTAGAGAACCAAATATCATGCGATTGCGGAAACCCTACTGTCAAGAGGGTAACATCTATGCCCTTCATTTTACATATAGCTGCAAGCAATGAGCTATCTAGACCTCCTGAATAGGATATAGCTATGGAACCTTCATCAACAATGAAGCCTTCTACCACATCCAATAACACTTCTTTTAATCTATCGACCAGCATTCGAATTTCATCCTTCTATTTAGTCATTTCGTAATGTTGCTGAACTGAGCTAGAACCTATTTACAGCTTTGCTATCGTACATATTTAAAATGCAAAATTTTTTCTAGTAGGCTTTGCGTAAGGGTCTGCCTAATAAGAGCTCAATGCAAATTGCTAAATGGGCTAAAAGTCGTTGAAATACTCAAATTTTGTGGACAAATAGAGGTATTTATAGCACACTATTGTAAGTCTCTGATGACCAGGTCAGAAAAAAGCACAGAAAAATTTTGTGCTTATCGATTTGGAAGAGAAGCAGAATTTATGGTTGCAGTTTTTCTCAAAGCGAGAGGTTGGAACTTAAATTTATCCAAAGGTAGCAGAGGACCAGCGGATATAATTGCAACGCGTGATCGAGCCAAATGGTTGATCCAAATAAAATCCAGCAATCTCATTCCTAGAATTAAAGGTTACGAAATAAAAAGGCTTATAGGATTGGCAGAGGTAGTTCGCGGATCAGCAGTAATTGCGACTCTACAGCCATATTTCACAACACTATATGATACCAGAGGAAAACAGTGTGCTGACTCTATAGATGGGATCCATCTCATCGGAGATTATTCTCTAAACTTCTATCTTCTTCCGAATTTTGACCGTTTAGCATTGCGAATATAATCTAGTGGTCATCTCTGTATTCATCTAAGGGATTTATATTCATAATATGGAAATGATGCAAAAATTAGTCACAAACAAGTACGGTTTTGATGTATCCGATTCAATTCTCAAGGTAGTATTTTCACTCAAATCAACCTGTTGGAATTGCTTCAGTTCAAAGCGAACTTTTCAATATACATTTACAATGTTTCAAAATGCGTTATTCTTAAAAATCGTGTTACTGCAAGCAAATTGATCTAGCCGGGTTTGTAAATATGTCTCAATCTACCAATATGCATTGACCTATAAATAAGGAAAGTCAATACTTTATCCTGCCTAACATATCAACCTCGTAAAAAACATGATTTTTCTCTGCCAACCACTGTATTAGTAGCTTAGCTTTAACACAGCTGCTTGTACATTCGACTTAACAATGGCTTTTAATCTTTTTTGGAGCTGAAGTAATGCTAATGGAACAGCATCGACAGCATATAAAGAGTGATCTTACGGACGCGACGCTTGTAGTAAGTAATCAACTCACAAAACTGAAGATGCTCAATAAGAGGATTTCCTTGATCGACAAAGATTTTCGATACAAGATATCCACTAATCTTAAAAATGGAAATAATTCTCGAGCAAGGGTTTTGGCAAATGAACTTTCAAATATTCATCATGTTGGTAGTTTATCCAGGAATATGTGTCTCGCATTAGAAGTCATAGTACTACGATTCAGCACGATTAATGAATTTGCAAGAATTTTAGAAACGATTAAACCAACTATTGAAACCATCAAGGATATTCAGAACGATATCTGGAATGTAGTTCCTGCGGCTAATGGACTCTTTAGCGAAATGACTTCGGTTACATCGGAAGTGCTCCTTGACTCGAAAGTCAAAGCGAGCTCCAATATTATCAGTACAAATATCGATGGGGACGCTCTTTCGATACTTCAAGACGCTGAAAATCTGTTGGAAGATGAAGCGAAGGCAAGGCTGCCTGAGGTACCAAAAACCATTCCTAACTCCAGATCGAAAACCACAGATATTCATGAGCAGGTGTTAGATGGAAGTAGAGTTCTTGTAGAGAGCTGACTTTAGTAATCCAAGTCTCATCTCATACTATTTGCTACATCTTTAGTAAAAAAATATTTACAAAGGAGTTTTAATCATCTAAGCCGAATAACGGTGCAATGGAACAGTTGAGCCATGAAATTTCGTTTCAAACTGAATCTAGACGTGGAGGGGTATTAGAATCAGCTTCTAGACGAGTTAGAATGATATTTTCCGTAATGGCGAGCCCTAATAGGATTGACATACTCAGAATATTGAATTCTAAAGGACCGCTTACATACTCCGAATTGAAATCGCTAGCCGGGTTTAAATCAAAAAAAGAATCTGGCAAATTTGCTTATCACTTAAGAAAACTATTAAGACAGTCGTTAGTTGCTCTCAACAAATCAGAACGCAGATATACTATTACTAATTTGGGTAAACTAGTTTTGAGTCTTGCTAGACAGATCGAGGAACGATCGATAGTTGAAAGTGGCAAAATGTACGTTCGAACTTCCAGACATTCAATTGAAGAATTTGATGCTCACAAAATAGTGCAATCTTTAGTAAGGGAAGCTAATATGCCGCTTGAACAAGCCCATAAAATTACAGAAGAAGTTGAGAACAAAGTCTATAAATTTCAAACAGCCTATCTCACTTCGTCTCTAATCAGAGAAACTGTAAATTCGGTTCTTATAGAGCACGGTTATGAAGACTATAGAAATAAGTTAGCTAGGATAGGCATGCCAACTTCGGACATAGTAGAATTGTTATGTAGCACTGACAAACTCAATAATGGATTAGATAGTGTTTTTTCAAATGTATCAATGAATTTATTCTCAGAACACCTTCTTAATAACATTCTTCCAAAGGACATAGCAGACATGCATTTAGCAGGCGAACTAAATATATCACATAGCGGCATCTGGGGACTGATGCCAGACACCATATTCCTGAGTTTTAATGACATTTGCGAAAATGGTCTCAATCTTAAGGGTAGATATTTGAATGTCTCAAGATTGACTAATATTCATAAACCTGAATCTCTAGCGTCAGCACTTTCGATCCTCATTTCACTTTTGAGCAGAGAATCTACCTCCGAAATTGTATTGGAAGGAGTACCTAACAAGATTCTAGACACAGTAGATGGGTCAGATAACATTGCATCACTGTTCTCTAGAATCTTAATAGATTCTTCTTCGGTGCCTACCTACTCTACTTCAGGGTTACCCCTCACAACAATAACATTACCTATTGAAGAGTTGGATGATAAAAGTATCAATGATCTGTTAATGGGTTATTCAAGTTATGTTGATTGTACCCCCATACCTAGAATCGGCTTAGAAATAATACACAATAATAGAAGTAATAAATTCAGTACTCATTCAGAAGAGATTGCATCAATAATAAGACTTGGAGGCATTCTGTCTATATCGAAAGACGGCACAAGGGCTAACAATGGGGCCAGAAAATCAATGGGAGGTAAAAATTCGAACACCGTCATAACATTGCAATCTCTTTCTGTTAACCTCCCAAGAATCGCCTATCAATCGAACAAGGATGAGACGTATTTTCGTGCAAGGCTTGCTATGCTGATGAAGCCCGCCTTAATGGCGTTATCAATTAGGAAAAAGATCATTAAGGATTTGATCCTCAAAGGAATGCTACCGATTGTTACAAGCAGCGCGAGATTTATGGAAGTAGGAGTTACAAATGCATTAGTCAACTTGGCTGGGGCTCGAGAGGCTGTTTATGATATTTTGGGACATGGTGCCACCAACAACGGATTAGAAATACTGCACAAAGTAATTAAAACTGCGGTCGATGTGGCTATTGATCAAGGCAAACAATTAGGCGAGGATACGGTAGGTGTTGCGATGATCACCGATCAAGGTACTTCTAGATTCGCGAGTATCGATTCTGAAAAATATGGTCGAAGTCTACTGCAAGCTCCTAACAAGGGTTATGATATGTACTCACAAGGAATGTTATTAACTGCCAATCAAATTCTGAATAATAAGGAAATAGATCATACGTTCGATGAATTTAATTCTGTAGATAGAATACTCAATGGGGGGCTATCAGTCGATATAGATTTTAGCTGCAGCGATTCACTTACTGACATCAAAAAAGTACTGGAAATTGCTACAGAACTGAATTGTATGCGTCCAAGGCAAAGGGTAACGATATGTAATACCTGTGGCAAAAAAACCGTTACAATTAACGGAGCTAATTGCTCATTTTGCAATTCTCCATCGATATTTCAAACTCAACCTGTATCTCTTTAGAATAAAGGTAGTAAGCCGAGTTAGAAGGATAATCGAATTGCCAACAACAATCCTGCAATTGTGATACTAAAATCAACACTTCTGATAATGGTGAATTCATTGTTCACTGTCCCAGAGTGTAGATTGTCCACCAAAACTTGAATCATCACTTACTATGCGGTCAAGGATTTCTCTAACCTTTACAGCTCTCGCCGTCCCAAGACCAGGTACTCTAGCGAGATCTGCAATACTAGCATTAAGCGCTCTAGTTGGTGTTTTGAACCGTTGAAGTATTCTAATCGCTAATTTGTCCCCTATGCCTGGTATCGAAGATAAAATCGAAAGCTGCTGATAGTATGCTGGCTTTTCCTTTTTTATTTTTCTCAAGAGTGGGCCAGAATCATCTGCGTGCTTTAGCGCAATCTTTGCCATGTGGATTATTATTTGTGTTGTATACTCTGCAGTAGGCGTATTGATTATTGGAATCCTAAAATTTAGCGCTATTCTTGTTAGTGTTTGATAGACTAGAGGCAAGCGTTCAACTAGAGTTTTCAAATGCTGTTCATTGGTGATTCCATCTGGGATAAGCGCAAGATCCATCATGTTGCCCTCAATGATAAGGACTGGCTTTGAATAGTACTGGTTTAAATCAGAACATTGTAAAAATAATCTGCCATCATATATAGAACTGATCAAGTCTCTGATAGTCTTTCTTTCAATTGCCGTCGAGGCTGAAGTTATATAATCGCCTACTTTCAGTTGAGCAAAATCGACCCTAGCTCCAGCATCAAAGAGGAATGTAGGGATTTGGCTATTTCGCTCCCTCTCATCAACAACAATCCTGATCAAAGTAATTTAATGATCAAGCATTGAGTTTCGTTGTTTAATTGACTCTAAGTGGAATCAAATTAGGAGATTTTTCATGGACATTTTATTGCTGGGAGGTATGTATTTATTCATTTTGAGTTTTCAAATTAGATGCTGAATTACCCACATTACCTTGAGCTCCTGCAATCATTTGGTTTATCTTTGCCTCCACTTCTTTCAGGTTATCTTTGACCCTTGTTTCTTGTTTCGTCAGCACCATCAATCTTGTGTTTGATAACTCTTTCTTTTCTTCGAGCTCCTTCGATACTGAATCCTTATCTGCTTTAATGAGCAGAGGCCCAGCAGTTTTGTAAACAGCATCTTCTGGACTTATTTTTTTTAACTCGTCTAATGCCCTCCCAACTTCCACAGTCTCTATTTCGACTTGTTGCTTTTGCATCATTATTGCTTGTAGATTTTGTTGAAGCTGTTGTAAGCGAGACACTTGTTCCCTTAGCCATGGTGGGAGTTCTTGTTCACTCATAATATTAGGATGTAAATGGTATTATAAATATCAAATGTGCAAAAGCTCTGAGGGTTGAGAACAACAACTTGAAACTTTCGGATTCCTAGTATAACCAAAAGAGTTTAATAGAGAATTGTACATGTTAGATATCTGGCAGTTAGAAACGTTCGAGTTACGATTAACTTGAAATAAAGCAACACAATAACCATCAAAGCGTATTTTTAAAAGTTTTTCTAATTCTATGATTTCATAAGAAGGTCTGTTTTTGACTCCCAATTCTGGACAAAGTGTGACCCTGACGCTTTAATCTGACATCCTTAAAATTAGGTTTTCTGATTGCATTGAGTAAAAGAGGAATTCCAGACTTAAAAAAATTGACTATTAGGTCTCTAAAATTGATAAATATGCCATATTAATTAATCTAAGATACGTGCTAACACTGGCTCTTAAAGCCTTGATATCGTGAGTGCCAATTTGGACCATTAATCTTGAATGCTCAGTACGATTGCTGTCCAAGCTTTTTACCAAGACTCCAGCGTCTGCATTCAATGACGAGCATAGTGACGCTGAAATGTCACCTGCTATAGGACTTGAAGAGTCGAAAGAGAAGACTATTTTGGCACTACAGTTATTTCGAGCTGATTTCATACGCTCCCGACGCAATTTTGTAATTACATTTTTCACAATGCCAGATACCTAAAGCAATTCTACGAAGTTTTAATGAGCCACATGAAGGACAACGCCTTTTCTGTTTTAATGTCTTGTATGCCATGCCGTATCTTTTCCTCACTGTAGCACCAAACTTGATTCCTAGTCCCTTTAGTGAGCTAGATCTATGCTTTTTTCTACTCACCAATTCTAGTCAACTCCTTGATCTTGTCTCTTACTTCCTGTCCTTTTAATCTGGCCAATTCCGAAATGCTCTTTATTTGTTCTCTATTGAAAGCGCCCGTAGCACCCTTCTGAACGGCAGTAAAGTGACCATCTGAATTGGTAGTAATAGTAATTCTTGCATTCATACAGGCCTCTTCCTCAGAAGTGGGATCCAGAATGATTGAATCGCCAATTCTAGCCGCAGTAATTGATACTGGTATTGTTGTCACAGGAGCTGGCTTTATAGCACCAGTATCGATTACCCTGTTGTCTTGGATTTCGAAGACTGGAAGTTTGCAACTCATTAAAGCTGAAACTACTGCGTAAGACGTACAATCGAATAAATTACCATCAGTGTTAGTTATACTACAATCAACGAATATTGTGTAGACAATTTCTCCAGGAATCAGCGCCAATTGGTCAAGATCAATCATTTCAGACTCTCTGACTCCTCTATCAACTACTCGTGCCAATTCTATTGTTTCTTCATCAGGTGGACCAGGCTCTATAAAAGGCGAAGCAGTAGGAAGTACTTCTGCAGAAACAATCAAGGCCCCTTTGTTTTCTAAACCTTCAAATGGCTCGCCCGTTTCGACTTTAACTCCAGCGATTACCTCAGAATTGCCTAGGTTAACTTTTGCAGACCCATTTGCCTTCTTTATAATACCTAGATCGATACTTAATGGCCTTAATTCATCTAAATTTCTGCCATCTAATCTCTTGCCTTTCGAAATGGCCTCCCACATCTGTTGTTTACGTAGATGTTCTACAATTAGTGTAGACCGCCTAGAAGAGCTCATTGTTCTTCTCTTATCTCCTCAGATTCGCTACCAAAATATTTCTTCATCAACGCCAATCTTTGGATTTCATAAATTGACTTGCAGCCATTTAATGCTTTATCCAGACATTCATTAAATTGTTCACTACTTAAACTCCCGTCCAGTTGCAATAGTGTAATTTGATTCAAATGGGGTAAATATGCGACTGGCATATCAGCACCGCCTTCCTTATCTTCTGTGTCGTTTATATCAAGTACAATCCTTTCGTCAACTTTGCCTGCGGCACAAGCGGTTACGATATCTCTCATGTTTATTCCAGCGTCTGCAAGAGCAACAGAAGCAGCTGTTATCCCGGCGCATCTAGAGCCGCCATCAGCTTGCAAGACTTCAACGAATACATCTATAGCTGCTCTTGGATAATCTTCTAGCATTAGTGCAGGTTCAAGCGCTTCCCTAATAACCTTTGAAATTTCAACTTCTCTTCTAGATGGAGCTGGATTTTTTCGTGTGTCGGTCGAGAATGGAGACATGTGGTATCTACATCTCAGTACGCATCGGTCAGGCAATGCCATGTGTTTAGGATGCACTTCCCTTGGGCCATATACTGCAACAATGATCTTGTTATTACCAAATTCAATATATGCTGAACCGTCTGCATTTTTCACAACTCCTACCTCTATCTTTATCTTACGTAATTCATCTCCAGTTCGGCCATCAGTTCGTATTCCTTTCTCGTCAATTAGATTTCTTGTTTGAGTCATTGGCCTATCTCCATTTCCGATTCAGATTCCTCGACTTTCAAATTGGAATCTTTTTGGTTCTCAGGTAGTTGATTGACCTGAATATCTGTCTGAGAACCATCAGACACGTTAAGCAATGTCTTAATCCTCTGGGTTAAATTTGACATATGTGCTTCTTCTTCCACCATTTTGATCGCCCTTATGGCTAATTGGATCCCATCTAAACGCTTACCTGTGACGACGATGATTCCGTTTTGACCAATCATGATTCTAGTTTGTGTTGCTTGTTCGATAGTTTGAATCATTGAACCACGCTTCCCTATAAGCCTAGGAACTCGTGTCGCAGATATTTTAAGCAATTCGCCTCGAGGTATTTTTCCCAGATCTTTATCTTGAACAGTGAGCATTGGATCTCTTGTTCGATCAAACGCAACAATCCGCGCTGTGATGAGATCCCCTGTAGCCAGTTGTCTATTCATATCGTCTCGTGCAGGGGAAAAATCTCTCCCAAAAATATCTTGGGCAGGGAGATGAGCAGAGAAGCATGAATTTATGTCAACTTCCCATGATAGCGAAGAATGATCTGTTATCTTTCCTATCACTATATCATTCACTCTAGGGATGTAGACGCCGGATAAAGGGATGACCTTGATTCCGTCCCTTCCTGCCTCTGCAATGCCTATTCTAGTCGCAACAACAGAATTGCCAGTCTTCATGACATTCATCAAAGGCCTAAAGTTACCTTCTATAATTTTATCGCCAGGAATCACATATTTTCTTTTGATCTCCTGCATTATGCTAATCGGTCACCCCTTTTTCGTTAAGTTGATTTAAAATGATTCTTTCCATTCTCTTCATTTGGTCTACCAGGATGGGACTTATATGTTAAGTGCATGGCTAGCGCCATTGCTATTGTTCAGATATCGAAGCAGTCCCTTTGGTTATAGATCCTATCCTATCTAATATCTCCGCTTTCATCCCGGCATTGGTTTCTATAAGTACCCTTAGCGAACCATCAGCAAGCCATTGCTCCCCCTTAAGACTACCAGTATTTTTTAGTGCGGTATATGACTGTACTGCACAAGCGGAAGGAACTGTAATCGCCAAAGTAACATTTTCAGATTTGAGAGGCAATATCTTTCTTATAGCATCTACCACGCCTTTTACTTGGTCTTCTGCTCTCTTGTTTGGATCGATCACAATTCTTACTTCGTTCATAGCACTAGATATTCGAAGGGTAGGATGTGGTGTATGAGTCCTTGGATCGACAAAATTCTTATTAATATACTCAACAATCTGCCTTTTCTTTTCTTCTGTCATCCTTCTGCGTTGCTCTGTTGTAAGACTGTGTTCTCCACGAAGAAGTATTTGTCTAGCTATTTCTATTGTGTCTGTAGTTTTGAAGTATTTTGAAAGCTTATCGTTACCCGCTCTAGAGCCTTTATTAGCGTCACTGTAGATTTCGTCAGAAACGAGGACACTAGAGAGATCATGTTTTTTGCCTAGTTTAAACTCAAGGGCTGGATCGGGCTTTACCAATATTTCAAATTTATTATTTCCGATAATAAGCCGAACTACACTGAACTTGCTCTCTGGCACCAACTAATTAAATTTTAATCTAAAATAAAAATATATATGCAGAATTTTGGACTATTTGAGAAGCTTAAATCAGGCTAACTTGATCAAAAAAGTAATAGGAGAATCACTCCGTAACGTAAGCTCTTTCCCCATGCTGAGTCAGGTCTAGTCCTATTTCCTCCTCCTTTGGAGTAACTCTGATACCGCCAGGCCACACAACGTCCATGACTTTGATTATGACCGCAGTGATTCCCATACACCAAGCAAGGGCTGCAAAGGCACCTATTGCATTATTCAATAGTTGTTGGGGATTTCCAAATGCTAAGCCATTAGCAATAGGTGTATACATTTTTTGGGCAAAGATTCCGGTAAGTAATGCCCCAACTAGACCTCCCATTCCATGTACTCCCCATGTATCAAGTGCATCGTCCCATTTGCGCTTGTTCTTAAACATAACTGCAGCGTAGCAAACAATGGATGCAACAATTCCAATAATGATGGACGCCATTGGTCCGACATATCCAGATGCAGGAGTAATTGCTACCAAGCCCGCCACAGCTCCAGATGCTGCCCCAACAGTCGACGCTCTGCCCGTGTGGGCCCAAGAAATCAACATCCATGTCACAGCAGCCATTGCAGTTGCGATCTGTGTAGCGACGAATGCGCTCGTAGCATTTGTTCCTGCCCATGCCGCTGAACCAGCATTGAATCCAAACCACCCAAACCATAGTAAAGCAGCACCCAAGACTATCAGTGTTATATTGTGAGGCTCCATAGGAATTTTTCCATATCCAAGCCTTCTACCTAGCATAATTGCTATAACAAGTCCAGACCAGCCTGAAGTAATATGAATGACTGTTCCTCCCGCAAAGTCCAACGAAGGAAGTGCACCCGTCCATCCAACGTGTGTGCCACCAGATCCAAGTGACCATGTCCAGTGCGCTGCGAAATCATACACGAATGTAGCCCAGAGTACAATAAAGACCAAAAATGCACTCCATTTCATTCTTTCAGCAAGCGCCGCGACGATAAGCGCAGGAGTAATAATAGCGAACATCATTTGGAATATCATGTAAGTTTGATGAGGTATGGTCGGTCCTGCAAGTCCCCCATATACATCCGATGGTACGTCATGCA
>JARBAU010000240.1 GCA_029237525.1 Nitrososphaerales archaeon
GATTCTATTTCATATATAACAGGAACCCTTACAGATCTGATATGTTGTATGTATTTTCTGGATATCTCCACCTCAGCCTGAATAGCGATCATTCCTTGCTGGTGCATATCCAAGAGTCTAACGTGCATCTCCCATGGCCTAATGAGCCTCTTTGCGAATCCATTCCCGATTTGAGATGATTTCCTATTTTCAAATTTTACCCTGCTGAAGCCCTCTGAAATCAACGTCCGGATAATCTCGTCTTTTTTTAGCTTGACCATTATACTTAACTGGTCTAGCTCAATTTCCTCGTGGCGAATTAGTCCTGCTAGACCTTTTACGAAACTTATGCGTTTTGGATACTTTGTTAGAAACTCTGACACTAGGCTACATCTCTGTTCATAGATGATATTAAAACACTGTGAGTCATTATTATTTAATCTATCTAGAGAAATTATATGCAATATTTCTAAGGTATATGTCTTGGGAAGGCTCCACAGCCATATTTCGCCAATCTAGATCTTCTTCCCTGCGTCTGAACTGCACACCTCTTATTATTACGGCGGGAATGGATTCATCACCCTCACCCATAGTCATTACACCTATTGTCGCAAAATCGTCAGCTATGGCTTTTATAGTGACCTTTAGCACTTTGCCAAATAGGTCTTTCTTACCTCTTTGGTCTTCAACTGGTTCAAGGCCTGATGCTGCAATCGCTACGCCAGTTGTTCCGATTCTAGTTGGCATTAATCTGCTATCCGAAAAAATGACAGCAATATTGAGACCTAGATTTACGCGAAATTTTAACCTCAGATTCTTAGCGAGTTGAAATGGATTTGGTGGATATAGCACTACTTTTCCAGCCGATATATTAGATTTATCTATCCCAGCGTTTGGGGCTAAATTTCCGTCTTTAATCGTAAGCAAATATCCAGGCATACCCATTATGATGCTGTCAGCTTCTCGGAGAATTATTTCTGCAAGTTCTTTCTGTATATGGAATTTTTCAGAAATCGCTTTTGCCTTCTTACTAACTATCGTTCTGTCCAAAGAAATGAAAGAGCCTTGACTTATGGAAACATATTTACTCGAAACCACCAATACATCATTATCTAGAAAATTGAAGCCTGATTGAACGAGACGATTAAACAAATCAAATTTTCTAGATTGTCGAAGTAGTTTTATGGGTATTACTTCCAAAATTCTGTTTGCAGTTATTCTTCATTTTCACCACTTTTTCTTCTTTTCTAATTGTTTCGGGCTTCACATATTAGATACCTATACTAGTACCGTATGATTCCAATTAAGCCCGTGCTTGAGGATCAGCTGTAGTAACACGAAACTCATGGATGAGTATTTTAGCATGGGGATGCGTAGCACTAGTTCATAACATTTTTAATTCACAATCGTACAAAGTTTACAGTCTAGTGATATCCTTTGGGAATGACGATTACTGAAAAAATTCTTGCGAGGGCTTCTGGTAAAAATGTTATTTCACCAGATGATGTTGTGTTCGGTAATGTGGATAAGGTTATGATGCACGATGTTTCAGGCCCTGGTGTAATAAAAATTCTAAATGAATGGGAGAAAAAAGGTAATAGATTTGATCGTGTCTGGGATCCGGATAAGGTATGGATAAGCGAAGATCATTTCGTACCTGCCTCAGACAGGATATCTGCAGAAAACGTCTCTACATTATCACGATGGGCTAAGAAATACGCTATAAGACGTCATTTCAAATATGGATTGGGGCAATATGGAATCTGTCACACGCTATCTCATGAAGAAGGACTTGTTCTTCCTGGCCAAGTTTACGTTGGTGGTGATTCGCATACCAATACTACTGGGGCCATGGGGGCATTTGCAGCTGGTTTGGGACATACGGATATCGCTTATGTCCTTATGAAAGGAAAGATCTGGTTTAAAGTGCCTCATACATTACTCTTCAAATTACATGGGAAAAAACCTGATTACATTTCGGCAAAGGATGTGATTTTACACATAATTGCAGATATAGGCATTGAGGGAGCAAATTACAAATGCATGCAATTCACTGGAGATGTGGTAAAAGAGATCAGTATGGAAGAGAGGCTTACATTAACAAACATGACAACTGAAGCAGGTGCAAAGAGTGGTATAATTGAACCTGATTCAACCACATATGACTATTTGAGCAAGCGCACTACATCAAATTATAGTCCAATACATGGGGACGAAAATGCTGAATATTTAGATGTGTATGAATATGAAATTGACCAATTAGAGCCAACGGTAGCCAAACCATACTCGCCGGCTAATATAAAAACAGCAAGGGAACTAGAAAATATAGAAATTGACAAGGCCTATATTGGATCATGTACAGGAGCGAAGTTAGAGGACTTGAGGATGTCAGCAGCAATATTGGATGGTAAAAAGGTGAGAGTCAGGACTGAGGTGCTGCCCGCAGCCCAGTCAATTTATTTGAAGGCTTTGCAAGAGGGTTTAATTGATATCTTTATAAAAGCTGGTGCTGTCGTTGGCCCACCTACTTGTGGTGCTTGCTGTGGTGCTCATATGGGAGTACTTGCAAAAGATGAGATATGTATAAGCACTACCAACAGAAACTTTCCAGGAAGAATGGGTCATGTCGATTCCAAGACCTATCTTGCATCACCGCTTGTTGTTGCTGCTTCGGCTTTGAAGGGAAGAATAATAGATCCCCGGGATTTGGAAAATTGAATATTAAGAAGGGCCGAGTTCATAAATACAACCGAGATAATATTGACACAGATGTAATTATTCCTGGACCATACTTGAAAATTCACGAACCCAAAGAACTAGCCTCTCACGCGATGGAAGGAATTGATCCAGATTTCCATAACAAAGTATCACCAGGTGACTTTCTATTATGTGGTTCGAATTTCGGATGCGGCTCCAGCAGAGAACATGCTCCAATTGCACTGTCCACATTAGGCATACAGGCGATCTTAGCTCCATCTTTCGCGAGGATTTTCTATAGAAACGCAGTTGATGGTGGATATCTCTTGCCAATCGAAATTGAAAGGTCGACAATTGACCTGATAGAAGATGGGAACACGATAGAAATCGATCTTCCTAATTACAAAGTACTTAATCTCGATAAAAATGAGACTTATGGCATAAAGCCCTTATCAGACATGATTATTAAGATTGTAGAAGCAGGTGGCTTATTATACTACTCAGATGACGCGAAAGGGTCGACTGGCTGAAATTCTTAGCAAAGCAATACATTATGATAGTAC
>JARBAU010000241.1 GCA_029237525.1 Nitrososphaerales archaeon
CCCCAATGATAGGTCATTGCTGCTGTTACAAGACCTATAGTTATAACTATGGATATGAGACAAAATCTTTTCTTATTAATCATTATTTAGCATCATGAGGCACTAATTTATAAGTAATATGACGACCTTTGCTTGGAAAGTCACTTGGTTAGGTGCAGAGTACCATGAGTCAAGAATCGAAGATATTAAACAAGTTTATTCTGAAGACGTAATTTTTATCTGATAAAAAAGTCAAAAAATAATGGTACACCTCCCCATCACCAATAAGAAAGAAAATATTGCGGTTGTTGCGAATAATGATTATTCGATCATGGTCCCACTTAAATCATGATGGGAAACAATGTTCTCGAGCTCAGCTTTGGAAAATCCATATGATCTCTACTGCGAGACTTCAAGGCAATCTATAAAAATGGAATATTAGAGGTTACATTTGACAGGCAATAAATTATCAAATATCAATTTATGCGATCTAATGCCTTCGCTATTCCAGATTCATGCACAAATTTCTCTTTATACATCTCAAAAATATGCTTCTAATTAAGGAACTTTTTAATCCAGATCCCTTTCCCAAGTCATCTGGTTGAAAGTTCTTTCAATTTTTGTGATTGTTTCCTGTCCGTGATTGGGAGGCCCTTTGAATCAAGTATGCCTATTTGAGTTAGTAGTGAGGCCTGGTCCCAATAAATGTGTTCATGTTCAATTTTGTTTCCTCTAAATTTCATGATAACTACGTGGGGTATCTCTACGTACTTTCCAGTAGGTTGTATCCCTGGAAGCATGGACTTGATCTCCTTATCGTGAGTAAAACTTAGAATTAATTCATCAACAACCTGATTCTTTCCAACTGTGCGAGAAATCTGAGTGATCTCTAAGTCTTTAGGCATTTTACCTACAAAATCATTTTTGTAGAAATCGTACACATTATCATAACCTACTCCACCAGTCATTACAGGTACATGATGAACATATGGTTCCTTGACCATTGTTTTCATGGTTGATTCCACATCCTTATCTTCGAATTCAAATTTGATATGTTTATCAAAAATATTGCCTAGATTGACTGAAGAACCTCTTTTTTTGATTCGGATTTTATTCGCGGTCTTTGATCTTTTCATAACTTAAAATAGATGTTGAATACATTTCTAATATGTTTTCTATTTATAACTTATTTGTAAAAGGCACAATTAATAAGAATTAACCTTAATGGAAGATTGAAATTGATAGCTTAGACATAGGTAAAGAAGCGAGATAGACCTAGAGAATGATTCAAATGGTTTGTTACACTTCATAGGATCCTAGCGTATGTTAGGTAACTCTTCATCTTCATCAAACGACACATTGGTAGCCAGAAATTAATTGGGTTATACCAGAATCCAACTACGTACTATCACTCTTTCAGCTGCCTATTTTTCCAAGGGACATTGCGATCAATGCTTTTGGCCACCGAATTATGCACACTATCTGAATTTGGAGATTTGATGTAGAGCTACACTCCAGCTGAGATGATATAAATTCAATTCTTAGTTATTAGAGATTTTTGCACATAAAGATGATCTCCAAAGGCACACTATTACTCTCCAATCAGAGATTTATTTGTCATTCAGTTACTCATTTTGGATATTTTTGGCAAAGTAACCCTGATGTAGTGCAGAGAGAATTACTAAAAATTAGAGATGGCCTACTGAAAAACTATTATAAAGTCTTACTAAAATCTTTCATCCTTTCTTTGCAAAATCCTTCATACCCGTAAAGTCAATCATTATACAGGGTTCATCTCCAACGACCCACGAATCATGCCCCGGCGGTATCACCGCAGTATCTCCAGGTCCACCTTCAACTTCTGTACCGTCGTTCATCCTAGTTTTAATTCTTCCGGAGATAACATATGCTGTATGCGAAGCTTGGCAACTATCTGTTTTAACTAGTGGTTTAATACATTTTTCCCAACTCCAACCTGGTTCTAATGTTCCTCTACCTATAGTGACACCGCTCTCAGGAAAGTTTACAATCTCAATCTTTCCTTTTTCAAATGTCCTTACTTCATCAGGTGAGCTAAAGCTTTTTGCTAATATTTTTGCTGATGACATTGAATGTTAAAAGATGACCTTAGCATTAAAGGATTACGTAGCTAGTATTACCTCTTACAAGATATTCAAAAAATAGGACGAAAGTTATTTACGAGCTTTTTATTAGTTTTTTGAAATGGTCTTTATTTTTTGAAATCTCATCTTCCCAGGTCTCTTTAGTGTACCCATGAACTTCTATACCGTGTTTCTTTGCATTTTCTAATAATTCCTCTTCGGTCTCACCATACATGGTATGTGTACATACTGGATCTCCAGCATCCTTACAGTTCAGGCTTAGAGTCATCTAATGATAGTAAATTTATCTAGAAGTTAAGTTTTATGTTCGGCGATAACTGTCAGTCCTTGAAATGAAATATGAAGCCTTACCTCTATAGTCTTTTATTGGCATTCACGTGTTGTACACAGCGTGACGTCTGAGAATTCTGTTCCATTAGAAGACTTATTCACTCTTTCTTGTTCCGAGATATGATCTTGGCCTCATTCTTTTTGCAAATGCTTCATGCATATCTACTATGGCTAGACAATGAATTCTACACACCAGATTATATCATATATCTTAGATCTAGGATAACTATATCGGAGATAGTGGATTCTATTACGGTAGTGCGGCGCATCAGATTATAAAGGTCCTGTAAAATGAGAGATTTAATGCTTAGAGTGACAACTCGTTATGATAGAAAGCCTACTGATTTAATTTTTGCAGTTCATGAAAATACCAATCATACAAACCATCTTTCGCTCAATAAGGAGTTGGTTAAAATATTTCAAAAGACAAATGATAGGATTGGTAAAGGTGCAAGAGAAGACGGTAACGAACGACGAAGTCAAATTACTCTACATTCCTTTAGAAGGTTTGTAAAGACGACAATATCAGATCTGGGGTATACAGACTATTCTGAATATTTTATAGGCCATTTCTGGTCTACATATTGGCGTAAAAAGGATTCAGAAAAAGCTGAGATTTTTCGCAAGATTGAGTCCTGCTTAACCTTCCTCAATATCCATCAGTTAGAAAGACAGGGCGCCGATATACAAAGTAAGGTGGAAGAATTGGAAGAACTAAATCAATCGCTGAGACAGCGCGATAAAGTAAAGGACGACGCTATAGCTCAACTTTCAGATCAGCTCGTGTCTTTATCAGCTAGATTGCAGGAAATCGAAAGGAGACAGGATGTTGGCGCACGCCTCACATTTTCTGTGTAGTTTTTACTTCCATAATCCAGTCACATTTTACTCCTATTTTATCATGATGTTTTCCAATTGCCTCATTATTTTGCGCATCTAGCACGCAATAAATCGTTTTATATATACTTAAAATAGCATTTTTTGATTTATGAACATCGATCCTTTTTCAGGGATACTGCTGCTTTAGCTATTTATTATATAATAAATTTCAACTCTCTTTCAATAGACTAGTTGTCTTAGCAAAGACTAATTTAATTCTGTTACATAATTGAGCCTCCTCACGCTCTAGACAATTGACTGTAAAAATTAGAGCCTCGTTTATTACCTCTAGTTCATCTTGGGTGAATTGCTTACCTTCGTACAAATGCATACCCATAATCTGAAGTGTTTCTCTTCCCTTATTATTCTTCAACGGAATATAATCAAGGAATTGCCATTTTTAGTTATTTTAGGATATGAGGCTCGTTTATCCGATAATTTATATTCCAACCTATGCATTCATAATTCTTCTCTAGAGTTGAAAATAACTCAGAATACCCAGGAGTGCTTTGGTGTGTAATCAAGATCCTGTCATAGAATTATATAGAAATCGTCAACACACGGGATACCCAGGTTATTTCCTAACTTAAGGAAGAAATTGAAGTTATAATTTACAATAGTTGCTGTAAGATATAGTATATATTATTAGAGTGCAAATGGAATGTGAAATTATCCCGGGTGTCCATGGTGCAATTGCACCTGTAACGACTGAAAAAGCCTTATCATTATGTAGTCCTTTTACTGGAGAGACCACGCACAAGAGCTAATTCTATCACATAACAATAAGAAACAGAAAAACATTCTCTGAAATAATTCTCAAAAAAGATTCTGCAACAACGAGGCAGTAAGATATTTGTAATATGTTAGCCGCGATAACAGATAGGCAACTGGCAACCGACCGGTATGGCAAGGTTGGGCTAGTGCAAATTAACTAAGTTGCTGGTATCACACATGAATACACATAAATCAGATCCAGCAAACACTCAGCCTCAGCCTAAAGCCGTGCCAGTTGCCTTTTATCTGGTCACCACTTTATAGACACATTTCACAGGCCGAACTAGTATTTTTACTTTCTTGACCAAAC
>JARBAU010000002.1 GCA_029237525.1 Nitrososphaerales archaeon
ATTCGTATCGATAAAGAACATTTGCAAGTGATTTTGCTACACCACCGCTGCCAGACACTGTATAATACAGGAAGACGTATGTAGGACCATTACTGTGCTTTCCAATAGCAATCCCAAGCATACCTCTTTCATTTTTTGGTGAAACAGGTACTTGAAGCAGGGGTTGTGGAAGCACTTTGCCATTTGTGATTCTCTGTACTGTTCCAGCTTCTTTCTCTAATACTAAAATGTCATTTGGTCCCAAGAATGTCATACTCGTAGGTAATCGTAATCCTTGGGCTACCAACTCCACCTTTAGATTTGGAGCTCTTAATACTGCTGGTTGAGCTATAACGGAATTAAGCGGATGTATTAGTCCAATTGAGACTGTAACAGCCAATACTAAGGTTAATAGGCATTGAATTTGAGGTCTAGCCATTTAAATTGATATATCTTATCACATTAAACGAATATTAAATTGTCTCGGCTTGTTAACGGTTGAAGCCAGTGGTAGCTAAGTGAAATAATGTTTAGCCAGCAGCCAGCAGCTTAAAAAGTAGTGACATGAAAACCATTTTTTAGCGTCAGGCGAAAATAACTTGTTATTGGAGACCAACGATACTACCACCTCATTCTATTATAAGTAATTGACATAAAACCTAAAGGACTTTCTATATATGACTAAAGTAATAATTAGTGATGGCTTTAATGAGTTAGGATATGGGCTTGGAAATTGAGGGAGACATAGAATATGCAAAACATAAATTCTATACCTCGAGCGGGCAAGCCGAACAGACTGAAGTAATAGATATACTTGCAACATATATGGTGAACAGGCAGTAGACGCCATAACAGAAGTCATCAACCTGTTTGACATAAGCGATCAGGTTAGGGAATATGGACAAGAGGCTATAGAGGGTATCAAGGGACAAAGTTAGTCAGCGAGGATCTATCTAAATCCAATCTTATTTTTCAGTGTCCGCTTCTAGTTTTGACCAGGGCCGGGTGGCAAAATTGAGACAAATTTGTCTTGCATTCCACCGGTGTAATAGCCAAATGACAAAATACCCATCGATGATTCCAAACTGTGCCAATTTCGTAAAAATGTTTAACAACCACAGGCAGCAGCTCTTCACAGAAAGACAAAGCGATATACTAAGGCTGCTAGGCACAAACCAAACTAAGCCATAATCTCACATGTCACAGAAATCCATGTTACCATTCACTAACGTAATCCTTGAATTTCTGCAGAATTTCTCAGTTTCACTTCAAAGGAAAACAACATAATTGAACGGAAGTTTATCTTCAAGAAAAGAAGAATTATCTTCTAGATACAATACTATACTACAATTTATAGTGTAGTATAGAAGATGATGAAACTTGCTATGGCCTGTATACCTATCCTTATGCTCTCTGGTATCATTCAGATAACTTTGAATTTAAGTCCATTAGCAATGACTCCAGCTTTGGATAATGACGCTTATAGAGTGAGATAAGTTATTGAATTTGTTTTATTGATATATGTCTGATCATTGATATATGTTGAAAAATAGAAAGCTGCTATAGAATTAACGAATCACCTAGTCACCTGCGGTAAATTATCTACGCCATTGCCTGATATACGATATTAAATGGTGTTTGTGTAGCACGTCTGAATTGTTTAAAGCCTCCGGCCAAGACAACTTCGCGTATTTTAGTTTCTCCTGCTTGTGCTCCCAAAGCTGGGCCACTACAAGCCATTGATCCAGGAACACATGCCATTGCTGAAGCTGCATAGAACAACCTGCCCACAGGATTGAAGTTGTCTTCGACTCTATCATTAGCAAATGGTTCTACAATCATTACTGTTCCACCTTGCGCTAGTGATTTAAGTGCATGAGAAGTCGCACCTACAGGATCTCCTAAATCATGTAGACAATCAAAGAACGCGATAAAATCATACTGTCTATTGGCATGAGAATAGAGAGGATAATCAGTAGCAGAAAAAACTTCAAAGCGAATTTGATCCTCATTCATACCCTCCTTCCTTGCTAACTCTCTTGCTCTTTCTATGGAAGCTTGATGGTTATCAAATCCGATGAACTTGGATTTAGGATACGCCTTGGCCATAATAATGGTTGAAACACCATGGCCGCATCCCACATCGGCGATGACTGCTTCTTCGTTCTTTAATTTTTTTTCTACTCTACCGTTATCAAGTGATGGTATCCATGAGCTTACTAAATTTGCGTTATAGCCTGCTTTAAAGAATCTCTCTGTGCCTATGAAAAGATCAGGATCGTGTTCGCCCCATAATAGACCTCTTCCTGTTCTAAATGCATCCATTATCTTTGAAGCATCCTTAAAGTATGACATCGTTGCTTGAAATACGCCTATTGAATTTACAGGACTATTCTCAATTACCAGAGCCATTGCATTTTCCTTTGGTAACCAATATCTTTGAGTTTGAATATCATACATAACGTAACCACCTGCTGCCTGATTAGCTAACCATTCTCTTATGTTACGTTCCGAAGTTCCAGTCAGATCGGCTAATTCATGTGAAGTAATTGGTCTTCCTACATCATTCATCGCCTTATACAATCCAAGTTTATCGCCGATATAAACCAGGACTGCACTGTATGCACCTCCCAGATCTGACAATAAAACTTCCATAAAACTTTGAAGTTTCTTTTGATCGAAATTGTTCTGACTCTTGGAATATTGAGAATTATCCAGATTTTGAAGTCGGTTATCCTGCATGGACATGGATTATGTGTCTTGAATTGCATACTTAAGATAGATGTGTACTATGTCTCACAGTGTTATTCTAACCAACGTCTTGTTTAGTCTGGAAATAGACCAGGACTAATGACAATCGGAAATTCAAATGAAATAATAAAGCACCTACCATCATTATCACCACCACCACCACCATTACAGTCTCGAGTGAATGCAGGTTACTATTCCTATCGTATGGCAGATCTATTCCATAAAAGCACAAGGTGACAAAAAATGAAATGTACCAGCGCAGTATAAGAAGAAATAACTCCAGGTGATGTTTTTCAATCTAAAGATAAGACTTCAAATCCTACTATAAAACCGGTGAGCCCAATAGCCTCTAAATTTCTCTATGCAAGAGTATTACAAGCTTGGGATACATATGGAATTAGAATGGACGCCAAAAAAATAATTGCCTTATTTAGTTGGTTGTCTAAAGATGGCAAACTACTTTTAGCTGCAAGAACGCTAAGAA
>JARBAU010000242.1 GCA_029237525.1 Nitrososphaerales archaeon
ATCTACCTGAAAATACCAAACGAATTTTAGATTTAGGGACAGGAGATGGTAGATTGATCAGATTGATAAAGACGAATCGGCCTGACATAGATGCAGTAGCGATAGATGTATCACCTACAATGCTAAAATCAGCACGGGAGCATTTTGCTAGTGATTCTAGGGTCAAGATAATGGAGCATAATCTAGCCGAGCCTCTGCCAGAGTTAGGTTATTTTGACGCTATTGTGTCAAGCTTTGCTATACATCATCTTAAACATGAACGCAAGCATGAACTGTACGAAGAAATCTATGACATCCTTAATCCTACCGGGATATTCTGTAATTTAGAACATGTTGCATCACCCTCAGTTGAAATGCATGTTCGCTTTCTCAAGGCAATAGGGTATAGTCCAGAAAAGGAAGATAAAGCCAATAGATTATTGCCAATGGAAGTACAGTTAGGCTGGCTTAAAGATATTGGGTTTGTAGAGGCAGATTGTTATTGGAAGTGGCTTGAAATGGCGTTACTAATAGGATACAAAGCATGAATGCTATAATAATCTATACAAAATCATGAAGTATTTTTTCATTGAATTCTTCTAGATTAGGTCTTATCTTTATTCTACCTCGGAACACCGTATCAACATCAGACCAACAAACTATACCGTCACATTGTCTACAACGATAAATGATACGTGAATGGGAAACTCTTACTGGATCCAATACTTTGCTGGCCCATCTACTACAGGTACATTCTGAGTGATTCAAGCTCTTATTAATATATAGACTATCGAATAATAATAAGATTATAGTTATACGCAAAAAACTGAGTCATAGTAACATTATGCGTGTATATAAAATATTTCATTAATCTGTTCTAGCAATAGTACGTTGGAGCATTCCATCTAACAATCTAGCATATATGATGATTGCTTCATAAGGAGAGCAATCAAAGGGGCTTAATGTGACCATAATTTTTCATTTACAAAACCTGAAAATTGCATGACATAAGGCAAAGAATTCAAAAACGATTTCATACTTGATGTAAGATCATAATAGAATGTAGAATCATAGTTCATAAGAAATTGCAATAATACACACTATAGTACGAATTATTAGTAAATCGGTTAGAAGAGGTTGTGCTAAATAATTTCGTTAAAATATATAATAGGTTGACAACTTAATCAAATATAATATGTTATCGTATGTTGTACATCCTAAGGCATACAAGTTCATATTAACAACAACTGCAATCTCGCTCCTAGTAGCTGCAATGTCATCGTCGTCTATGATATCTAACAACAATACTGCATTTGCAGCTCCAGGCCAAAATCAACAGATTGATCAACCAAACATAAATGCTACAAATGTATTTAACACTCATACACTAACGCTTCCAAAGAACGTAAAGAATCTAATTATAACGATTCCAGATGAAGCACATCATGCTCCAAACGCAGTGCCTCCCAAGAGGTACATTAACCAAACATATTTACCACAAAATGCTGTTGTCACTCCAGGTACTACTGTCGTATGGTTCAGCTCGGATGCAGGTCATGATCATGTAATAAATGTAAATGATCAGAATAATGCATCATTGTTTAAGAGTAATTCTTTCGTCTTCAATACACCCACAAAACCGGTAGAATTTAACAAAACTGGGACCTACACGTTCTCTGATCCAGTAAATGCACTCAGCAAGGAGGTAGGTGTCAATGGATTTGTAATGACTGGAACAGTAAAAGTAGTCAACCCATCTTCTTCTGGCTCTAATGTTTCAGCAACTACCACTAACAATAGTAAGATCGATACAGTTGGCGTAGAAATGGTCCCAGCTAAGACTGCTGACAAATATATATCCGAATTCAAGAGTCACGGTTTTGGAATTGATAGTATGGAAAAATTCAAAGCCTTACGTAATAATTCTCGTGAAGTTTTGCTCGTATGGACAAGCTCTGGAATGGATTTAGATAAAGTACTCACAGGATTGAAACAAATAACTACTACACTTCCATATAGTTGACGACGCCAATACATGTCTCCAATATAAAACATATCATAAACGTGAAACGGTATTAGATCCCCTTTTTCTTTCATTTTTAACCGACAAACGATTTAATTTCTTTTTTACATTTTGTATATTAGGATATGCATCACAATAGCGATAATTTAGACTTCAATATTAGTAACTAGAAACAATTTGACAAAGAGATCGAGGAAATGTTTTTTTTTTGCTCATAACTTAAATCACATACAACGCAACTAAAACTTCATATTATTCGCAACCCTAAACTAGTCACATACAAAATGTTAATGAATACATTTTCATACAACTTGAATCTATCCATAGTATTAATTTGTGATGTAACCCTTTTGAAAGCTTAAATATCGTCTTTTATATGATCCAGATGTGCCTTTAATTCAAATCTCTTTACTCGGAAATGACAAGAAACCAAAAAGAGAAGATTTGCGGATGTGATTATCATAGCATATGAAATACAATGAAAATTGGTATAATTTAAGAGAACTGTTATACGAGCTACTGGATTTTAGGTTCCAAGAACGTGTATGCACTATAAGATGATTTAAAAATGGATATTGGCACGAAACAGAAGGAGATACAAAGACTCTCCAAAGGAGATCTTAATCCACTTGCCAACCTCATCGATCATCTCGGCCTTGCACAACATTTCCGCGGTGACGCTGTGTTGAATGGCGCTGACCCAGTAATCCGTTCGCCGCATCATCTTGCAGAGGCTACGGCGATGGCTCAATTATTAATAGGCATAGCTGGAGCAGCCATCTGGTATGCGCGAACAGGTCAGCAGACTAACATCACAATTGACATAATTGATGCACTTCACTACCTGCATCCCACTCACTTCGTTCAGCAGCAGGGTCGCACCATGAATGTCGGAGCTGAATTTGTCGATGTGAACGACTTGTTTCTTTGTCGTGATAATCGGTATATCATGATTGAGGGAGGGCCGCCTTATATGAAATTGCTCAAGGGCTATTTGAATTTCTTTGATTGTGGTTACAACAAGAAATCCATTGCTCGTGAAGTAGCAAAGTGGGATTCAACTGATCTAGAAGCGGCTTTGGTACAGGCGGGTCTTCCCGTATCCCCTGCATTAACCCGCGAGGAGTGGCTTGTACATCCGCAAGGCAAAGCCCTAAGCGAGACACCGGTTATTGAGATCGACAAGATAGCCAATGGACCGCCCGTGCAATTTGAAAATGGCGGGACGTACCCGTTACAAGGCATTCGCGTTCTAGACTTCACTCACGTTCTTGCTGGTCCTCGTAGTGCCCGTACGCTCGCAGAGTATGGCGCGGATGTACTACACATCAGTTCACCGGCCTATCCTGATACATTAGCACAGCATCTAGGCGTAGATGAGGGTAAAAGATGTGCTTATCTCGATCTACGTGAAGCAGCCGATCGGAAGACGATGCAGCGGCTCGTCGATCAAGCTGACGTCTTCACTAACAATTATCGACCTGGGGTGACTACCCGCTTCGGGCTGACACCGGCTGAACTTGCTGCATCTAGCGAGCGAGGCATAATTTGTATGGATATCAATGCATTTGGTTATTCTGGCCCATGGGCTAAACGTCCTGGCTATGACCAGATTGCGCAAGCCGCTATTGGCTTTGCTGCGAAGGAGGGAGAGCCCGATAAACCCAGATTCTCGCCTGTTTTCTACGTGGGCGATCTCATGGCTAGCTATTTCGCGCCTGCTGGTATAATGGCAGCGTTGCTACGTCGATCGATTGAAGGTGGATCATACCACGTAAAGATCTCACTAGCGCGCAGCGAGATGTGGGTTCAGGAGCTGGGCTTTCTTGACACTGCCGCACAGACATCTATACCGGCAAAGGATAACTATCCGGTTAAAATGACATCAATTGATTCGGTTTATGGGAAATTATCTTTTCCTGCCCCACCTCTTGTTTTCAGCAATCTAGCTCTATCAAATGATGCGAGTCTTATGCCTTATGGGGCTGATGAGCCGCAATGGCGGGATTCGATGAAGAACACTTTAGCCCAGTAGTAGTGATCATACCAGATCCGAATGCTATATAGTATTATAAGAGAGATCTGCATAACATACTCTTGCATTAAGTTATTTCATTAGAACCTTTATATTTTGTAATCAATCAAGACGCCATCTCTCAGATATATTTCTATTTTGTCATTGTGCAATGTCTAACGTAACTTTTTTGATATCTTTGAATATCTTAAGTATTAGCTGTTGGACAGAACGCACGAATGATTAATCGCGTAATCCAAGATAATGTTTTACCATTGGCTGCATGCATTCCAGCCATCGATCTTTTAAGTACTTGGCTTACAGATTCGTCGTCGTACGACAGTATTAAGGGCAGCTTGATGACAGAACTATCTAAAACTCGTAAAACAAGATATTTTTCAAATACTTGATATTAATTTACTCTTCATCCTTTGAAATTCATCCTCTGTTATTAGACCTTGCTGCCTGAGACCACCTAATCTTTCCAATTTATGAAGAGTATCATCCTTGTTCTCGTTAGGCCCTCTCGTCTGTGCCTGCACAGTTTGCAACTGTGCTGCTTGTGCTGCCTGTTCGGCTTCCTCTGCCTTTGCCTGAGCTTGCTGTAACTGTTCCTGTTGTTCTTGTTCTCTAGCCATTGATTCATAAGAATCCTTATTTGCATAGTGGGCCATAACACCACCTGCCACCAGGCCGCCTACTAACATCATGCCAAATACCATATAATCATAGTCAGCCGAAGATCTTTTTTAATATTACGTAAATCGCCAAAAAATAAACAATTCATTCATAACATGCCTTACAGCATACATTTTCAGATAATTATAAACTGTTGTGAGTACGGTAATAAGAATTAAGTCATCCTCTTTATAATATCAAAATATCTAAAAGTAAATGTGAGGTGTAAGTGTGCTTTGATCCACATTATCCATTAATTTGATCACAGATTGTTTGCCTATATCTTGAGACGACTAAATCCTCCCATTATGAAGCCTGTTCCTGGAGCGACTAGCTCTAATGACTGTTGGTAAAGTTGACCCATACTTTCATCATTTCGCATCTTTGCAGCTACTTCATCTTTATGTTTATTATCCCTGTAAATTATTAATTCCATCCATACCTCGTCGTCCTGATTAGCCAAGATAGTTTTGGAGATATTGGTGATTCCTTCCATGGGTTCTTCGGCACTGTTTAGCTGGAAAATTAAATGCAGAGTCTCATATTTTCTCGTTATTTCAGCAAAGCGCATAGTGAGACGTACCATTGCATCATGATTCCTTTTTGGTACTCTATAGATAAAGTGGTCGACCTCACTACCAATGCCTTGTTCCAGATCTGTCAAGTTGGATTTACTCATAGAACATAGTTACCATGTACAGTTAATAAGTATGCAAGGGATCAAAAGTATAGTTACTGTGTGGCTTTTTAAGAAGAAAATTACTTCAACACAATCGAAAATAACCACCATAGAACACAGACAGCCAACGAGACAAAAATTGGCAATAATAGTGCTACATCTTCCAACAAATTTGCTAAACATTAATAACAGTATGAATGATCTCATAATAGTGATCGACTTCTATATGAATTACTCAGTATTATGAACAAGTATCTATATTATGGTAATTTCTGAAAATGCCATCATATTTATTCATCAATTTTTGTGTTCTAGTTCTACTTTGACTTTCTGCATACGAATTAAAAAAGGAATATAATTCGAAGTGTTTATTATCCTTAACGTTTATCATGATGCAATGACAACGAAAATATTTGTCAATTTACCAGTAAAGGATCTAAGTAAAGCAAAAGACTTCTTCACTAAACTTGATTTCAAGTTTAACCCACAATTTACAGATGAGAATGCAGCATGTATGATAGTTGATGAAAATATATTTGTAATGTTATTAGTTGAAAAGTTCTTCAAAATTTTTACTAAAAAGGAGATATGCGATGCTACAAAAAATACAGAAGCAATAGTTGCTTTATCTGCTGTCAGTAGAGAAAAGGTAGATGAGATGATAAATAAAGCTATAGAATCTGGAGGCACGGAATCTAGAGAGCCACAGGATCATGGTTGGATGTATGGACGTAGTTTTGAAGATATTGATAAGCACATCTGGGAAATAATATATATGGACGAAAATGCAATAAAAAAATAATAAAAATATCAACGGAAAATAAGAAGAATATCATCGTGCTCTACTAAAGATAGATTAATGCTTAATCTATAACTTAATTTCTATATTTTACTTTATTACAAGTATAGATATTGCATATTAACTTAATTCATATATGATAGAACGACTTAATACAGCTGAAATTTTTTCTACGATACTATTAATCCAAAAATTCGGCATATAAGTAAATTCTTATGCTTTACGATAGCTTTAATGTTTTCCTTTTTCATATGGACAGGAGCTTAGTACTTGG
>JARBAU010000243.1 GCA_029237525.1 Nitrososphaerales archaeon
CCTACTATGTTATTGCGGCATATTTACTTGGAGTAATTCGGAATCTTACTAAAAATTGGGTTCATATGAAAAATAGGTACATGTTAAACCTCTGCAGTATTACTTATTATTGTCCATGGTCCAATCATTATATTTGGATACATTATAATCGCTTTATACCTTTATTATTAATTCAAAGCTAATTGGCTTTGTTAGTATTAACGTTAAAAATTGACGTACTATCTTGTTTGGTCAACCGTACAAGATTATATCGCAAAGAGATAGTGCGAAACGTCATCAATTGTAGGAAATTATTTTGTTCCTACATCGAATCATAGCTAATGTACTAATTGACCTTAATCTTCAATCTTCAAACAATTTGTTGATTGTGTCTGCCAATTTCATATCATATGTGCTTATGCCTTCAAGGTCATGAGTTACCAATTCAATTTTTACACGATCGTAAACATTAAACCATTCTGGGTGATGATTCATTTTTTCTGCTTCGATAGCCACTTTTGTCATAAAACCAAATGCCTGAACAAAATTCTTAAACTGAAACTCCTTACTAATTTTGCCTGCTTCGGTTACCTTCCATCCCTGAATTTTCGTGACCTCTGTTTCTATTTCATTTTTAGATAGCTTTCTGTATTCTATTTTTTTTGAATCATGGGACATAAGTATTGTTACGAATATATGATGTTTAACTGTTATATTCAGTTGGGATTCGATTTTTGAATAATGGGTTCAGTCTTGAAAGCAATTTGCAATTTGCAATTTGCAATTTAAGCAAGCAATGCACTGGATCGATAATTTCTAGTCTAGCTCAGCATGTCTAGCTAAAGCCTAATTTTGTTATATCGTGTAGAAAATAGAAACGTAAATTGAAAATAAAAATGAGTTTGTCAGTCAGTACTGTTATAGATAAGTATGATGTCTATATAAGTTTCATATAATAAGAAATGTTAAGAATAGAAGTATCGGGTGATTTCGTAAAAGAAAGTGTACCTACTAGGATGACATCTTCTAAGAAAGGAGATAACGGTACTGTTCTAGTAGTGGGAGGAAATAAAATCTATCATGGTGCACCAATACTTGCGTCGCTATCTGCTTTGAGATCAGGGACAGATTTAGTTTATACTGCCGTGCCTAGAACTAATATAGTCTCAGTTAGATCACATTCGCCAAATATTATTGCTTTACCTTTGTCTACTGACGAATTGACTACCCGTTCAGCCAAATGGTTATTATCCAATCTCCCAAAAAAACCAGATGCAGCTGCAATAGGGATGGGAATGACGATTGCTAATTCCGCAGCTTTGGCCACACTTATCGTAGGTTTACAATCTATTGGCACAAAGCTGTTGCTTGACGCTTCTGCACTTGTACCAGAGACCTTGAAAGAAATATCGGGCACCAATGCAGTTATTACTCCACATCCTGGAGAATATCGAAGGATTTTTGAACAAGATGTCGGGAGTAATCAAAACGAACAAATTTCAAATATCTGCAAGTTATCAGAAGAGTATGGCATAACTATCGTTCTCAAAGGATTTACTAATTTTATTTCTTCATTTTTTGATAATGATGTTCGTATTGCTCTAGTGAGCAGAACTACTCCTGCGATGACGGTTGGAGGATGTGGAGATGTCTTATCTGGTTTGATCTCAGGCTTTCTAACAAAATTGAGTCCTTTTGAAGCCTCTGTATTGGGAATATATTTTAATGGACTAGCCGCAAGTAAGGTATATGATCAGGTTGGCCTTCACATGATGGCAACTGATTTGTTAGAAAAATTACCTGATGTCATGAAAGCATTTGATAAAATCAAAGAATAGATTTTGGCTGTTATAATATTTGTTTAATGCATGCATGCCCAATAAAAAGAAATGTAAAGCTCAATATTTGCAAAATTAAAAGCTTGTATATGTATCGATATCCATCTAACACTAATGTAAGATAACAGTACTATGATCCAGACCATTCTATTTTCGGTATTAGTTTTTGTCTAGAAAAAGAAATAAAGTATGATTAAAGTCTAGTGCTCAATAAAATATCACTGGAGTATCAAAAATCATCAGACAAAAAATATCTCAGGCTTGTGGTTCCTGTCTACTCCCATATGACTTTTTCTAACTAGTCTATGAAAGAGTATTTATAGTTGAATTCTATTTTTCAACTGAAAAATATCATGAGAGTAATTGTCAGAGCAATGATTCCAACAGCAGCAGGCAACAAAGCGGTTCTTGATCCGAATTTCTTAAATAAAATCGAGGACTATATCAAGAAATTTAATTGCGAAGCATAGTATTTTAACAGAGGTAAATGGAAACAGAACTTTTGTCTTTGTTTTAGATCTACCACGCCCAGATATGATAACTGAGATTGCGGAACCTTTATTCCAAGGATTTGATGCAAACGTTGAGATACATCCTGCTATGAACTTGGAGGACTTGAAATCTGCGATTTCAAAGTTTCAAAAATTGAGCAAGTCCTAAGAAACACAAGCTAAAGTATACAGGCTTAGAAACAGTCCCCATCTCAAGATTTTTATTCTCGATTAATTATTTATTGTTATGAGTACTATTGACGCTCGCTATTCAATTCGACTTTTTATGATACTGCATCTTCACGATGCTTCATGGATATCTTTGGCAGAAGGTAAGAGAAGCATTGGTAAGTAATACTCTGGGAATAGAAAAATCCGATTTCGAAATCTATTCCGTGATGTACTCCTTATACAATTTTTGTAAGTGTTATTATTCCAAATCTCTAATGTTCTTGTAATTCTCAATAATTCTGATTCTTTCTTCAAAGCCAGAGTTATATTCTCCTTGCTGACCTGAAGTTGAGCTTTTAAACGACTCTAGACCCTTTGTATATTCATCTCCCTTGGGTGATTCATCTCCATATACATGCTTTGAATGAAGTTCTTCTTCGTTTATTAACAACCAGAGATGTTTACCATCATATGCGTCAGCAGTATATTTTGGGATCCAGAATTTGTCTTTCTTTATTGTACCCTTTTCTAAGCGTATGTAGTTGTCAGATACATCTTTTATTTCACCAAGATCTTTTCCGTCGCTTGTTATCACACTTTTACCTTGAAGCATGCTCCACAAAATAGTGGGACCAGTTCTAGATTCGTTAGTAATATTGTCGGTATTATTGCTATTACTATTAACGTTTACATCTGAAGATGATACAGACATTTTTGACCAATATATACATTGGAACTATGCTTAATGAAGGTTATATATTTTCTAGTTACTGATGCTTGTATTTTTTCTTGTTTTGTTCTTATTTATACAACTGATAAATCCCATGTAGTAAAGAAGAATATTGATAAAAGCAAAATGTCAGAAATAATTTCATGGGACAAGGCTATTGATAAAAAAGTCAAATCGAAAGATGATAGGGATTTGGGTAAAATTCAAGCTATAACTAATGATTACATTCAGACAAAGGATGGTACAATAAACAAGAACTATTACTATATACCCAAGTATTATCTTGAAGGATATGATGGAGATCATCTCTGGATATCACTTACAAAAGACGAAGCAAAGACTAGATTTGAAAAAGAAAATGCTCCTTCTTTAGACGAGTTTGAAACACCTGAATATAACCAAAGAAGAATTGCTATACAAAAGCAATATCCAGATTTTACTACCAATATTCCTAGCTATACATCATCATCCAGTGTTAGTCCAGGCTCACCTGAACAAGTGCAAAGAGAAGGACAACAACAAGATGATATGGTAGGCATGAGTTGGGATAACGTAATAGATAAAGAAGTCAAATCTGCAGATAAACAAGATATAGGCAAGGTACAAAGCATAGCCAGACACTATGTTGAAATAAAGGAAGGAACAATATCCAAAAAACATTACTTTATTCCCAAATACTTTATCCAAGGATATGATGGACACAAGTTATGGGCCTCACTAACAAAAGATGAAGTTAAACACAAGTATGAAAGAGATAGTCCACCACAAGAATCAGAGTTTGAAACATCAGAATATCTCGAACATAAACGAATAGTAGATACCCAGTACCCTCAATTCCTACATGGTATTCCTTGGATGGCCAAAGAACCTGGAGTATCACTACAGACACCTGTTACACATGAACCACTACACATAGCATGGGAGAATGTAATACACAAACGTGTAATGTCAAGTGATTCTATAGATATAGGTGATGTTGACCAAGTTGGAAGTACATTCATTGTAGTAAGACAAGGAGTAGGTAATCCAACTCTATACTATATTCCTAAATCGTTTATAGATAACTATGATGGAAGTTGCTTGTACGTTGCAGTACCAAGTGGACTGGTTGCTGGCAAGTTTGCTAGAGATACCGAACCCACACCGGAAGAGTTGGAAAGATTAGGAAAAGAAGAGCCTAGTAGACCCACAGCTGGAAGTACTGTA
>JARBAU010000244.1 GCA_029237525.1 Nitrososphaerales archaeon
ACTCCATCAGAGATGTTTCTACAAAGGTTAATTACATCAGCCATGCATACTAGGACTAAGCAGCAAAGTGTAACCCATGTGGGTAATCAAAAATGTAACCTATCTGTGTAAGTACAACACTTAGGTATGAGTACAACAGGTAAATTAGTATTTATAACAGCAATATTAGCAACACTGCCAATTGCATTAATTATACAACAATAGGACGTTGCGGCATTTAATGACAAAAATTAATAGGGGTCTTTCCAAAAGTCATAGACATCTAGAATGCACAGGCGGGACATGTCTGGGTAACGATGGTATTGTTGGTAGTGGTTCGAATATACATTTTAACGACATAGAGACAATACCACCTATTCTATTTCCTTTGTAAAACCTGGTAACGAAAATCCTGGTAACCAAAAGTAATTTTTATTTTCTATTCTTTTTTCTGAAGTTTTGATAAGAATAAATGTGGAGATGCAAGACTGGCCTCCCTCAAATTCAACTAATTAACTTGAGCAAAAAAGCCAATCTTATTTATAACACTTTTTCATATCTCGAATGAAACAACTATTTTTGATTGGGAGGAAATTAATTTACATTGAAATCTATCTCTGAAATGTATAAAAATTTGTAATGAGTTAGCTGTTATAGTAATCCAGTGATTAAACTAGATTCTCGTATTTCGAAGTTTGAAAGAAAGTCGCGTTATCCTGAGGACTCTAGCAGACAGGTCTTGGAAGTGATTTCGACAACTCGGGAAAAAGTTGATTTTTATATTGATCCGAGGGGATTGTCTGTTTTCGCTAATGATGAATCAATGCTAGATTTAATGAATGGTTTGGCAAACTAGGGTACAAGAATAAGGATAATCACGAAAATCTCTCAAGAAAATATTTTATATTGCAAAATGCTCATGAAATATACTGACAAGATTTTTCACCTAGATAAAGTTAAAGGTAACTTTTCGATAATTGAGGGGCGTCAATATATCTTCTTTAGAGTAGATAGCGTAATAGAGAAAATAAAAAAAGGCCAGAAACAAATTATAAAACAAGTCCTGTACAATAATGATATATTATTTGTAGATTCTCAAGGGCGAATTTACCGAAATACTAGACAAAGCATCTGACATTCAAAGAATTGCCATTAATAGTTTAGACTCATCATCTTATGAAATACTTATACTATTTTCCGGAGAGGATTCATTTTACCGGGGGGAGTATAGTGGAATAATTAATTCTTTGTTGCAGGCATCTCAACGTGGAGTAATAATCAAAATATTGTTGCAGTCAGATGACAAACAGTTACGAAATATTATACAAGAAATAATTAAGGAAAATCGATCTGCAATAAATATCCAATATATCACAAAGCCCTTGCAAAACAAAATGATGACACTGGTAATTGATCAATTTGTCTCACTGGCCATAGAAATTGGTGAAGATAACACAAGAATACCAGACGAAAAAACAGTGGTAGCTGTTTACTCAAATAATGATTCAACAGTCTCATCTTGTATTTCAATATTTGAGACCCTGTGGATACAATCGGAGTTTGATAAGCAGAATAAAGTAAGACAAGCATTCTTTCAAATCTTTAAAGGCCTTGAACTTAAGGCTGAAACGTACCATAAGAATTGGTCATCATCCAATAAAACTGCTGCAGACAAAAAGGGGACTGAAAGAAAAAATAAATAAACTTCATTATTTGAACCAAATTTGACTTTATTTTTGGCCCATTTTATGTTGCATTACTATTGTATGCACGACGGTTTGTGTAAGCCTGGCTACAGGTTCAATTCAGCCTCAGGATGTTCTTTGCATTGTTCTTGCACAGATTGATAGGTTGTTTGTATGTCGTTTCAAGAATTTACTAGCGGGAAAAATTACACCAGAAAATATAGCCCATAATCCACCAATGACAATCAGTAGGAAAGTCTGACTAGTAAGAGTTAAAGTAGCGTCTTGAGTTGCAATTGCAACAACAAATACTATACAGGCAAACATTAAGAGCTATGCTCAATCAGGTTTACAGGAAAGTAGCCATAATGCTAGATCTGGCATTACACCCAGAAAACACTAGGTTCTAAATTGACATCACTGTTAATATTATTTTCAAGTCCTACCAGTTGTTTATCGATACAATTTATGGAATTAATTATTTAATAATCCCTATAGTGATAAAACGATTAGCGCACTTGATAGCATTATCTTTTTTGATAGGAATTTTATTTTTAATGTCAGTCTCACAAGCGAGGGCCGTCTTTATTGCACACGGACATTCGATGGAATTATCAGATGTAAAAAGTAGAGAATGCCCAGGTCCGGTCCCAGAACCTAGTATAACGATTATCACTCCCCCATGTAATAGTGAGAAACAAAGTACAGAAACAGTAGCTGACAGAACACCTCCAAGGATACAAGTACCCAATCACAATCTTGTAGTTGCTAATGCTACCAATGCAAGAGGATCTGTTGTTGACTATAGTGTAAGTGCAACAGACAATGTGGCCACAAATATTCATCCTATATGCCAACCCATAGCTTCTGGTCAGGTATTTCCAATAGGAAATACTACCATCGTTTGTACAGCCAAGGATAATAGCAATAATACAGCAAAGGCATCATTTGTTGTAGTAGTAGAAGATAAAGAGCCAGTATCCACTAAATCTAATGGTTTAATCTTAGCAATAATCATGATAGTTATCGCAGGTGCCATCGCGGTAGCGATTTTTATTTATAGACGAAGTCGTCAGGAAAAATATTCCATTTGAAGGTGGAATGTCTCTAGGGGAATTAGCAGTTGTATTACGTACATAGATGTAATCTATCTGTGCAAGTACAACAATTAACAAACACTATAGAGCAGTGCATATCAAATAGACCGTTGTTAATACTCATTGTCCAATTGGAACTGGAGTGAAGACGGAAAAATTGGAGAATTTGAATTCGGAATTAGCCCGTTCAGACATGAATAGAAAATTTAACAAGCTACTTAACTCTGGAAAGGTTCTACTAGCATTTATACAGAATAACCAAAAAGCTCAGACATTAATGCAGGATGAGAACGGCTACGTAGAAAATATCGTCAACGTTATCAGATCAGTCAATCTAAGCATGTTACAGGTTATAAATCTGAATGCTAGTCCTCTATTCTGCGTTCTAGTCAATCTAGACATAAGATGCTCTCCAGATAGTCGCTTTATAACTGACATATGGTTTCATCCTTGTTTCGCTGATTGTACAGCAATTTGGAACTATCTATCTGGCAAATGATCTTATCTTTCAACAATTATACGCCAGCAATAAAAGGTGCTATTCCATCGGACTAGACAATTGGTTTCAATGCTATCTAGTATACAAAAATGGACACGATAAATCCCAGAATATAACTACCTATTAGGCTACTGATTCACAAATACTGACAATTCGCGTAAATAATACGAATCGCCGTAATCAAACACAGATAGTATTAGTTCTCTTAATTACGATATTAGTAACAGGAATATTTACTACAGGTACTTAGGTACTATTTGCCGACTCAAGGCTCATAAAGCAAAATGCTAAACAGAATACTAGTTGTGAAACAGTAGGTGCTACTAGTTCCATATCAGGCTCATGTATGCAGAGAGCAGCAAACAACGTCAACAAAAGCTAATGGAACGCCAGAAACTATAGGAAATCCTAAGAATCGCCTGTGGCCCGAGTAGTGGGAGTAGTGTATTGGCTTGCCCAGGTCACATATAAATCACAGGTAATAATCCTCAAAAATCAACTGCCGCTAGTATTGTCCGTTTCGTCGGAATTACAATTGGTCCAGGCCATTTCACAGTAACTGTATAATATTCTTGAAGTTTGTACCTCCTTTTCAGATGACTTTAAGCAAACTGCCCTGGCTCACTACAAGCAACTGGTAACCGAGCGGCAGGGCAGTTTCTGACATGTAATATTAATGCAGGTTGGCCGTTCATAAAAATCATTTTTTGAGTTTTATCATAAACCGTTACTAGTAAAGGACTAGACCCTTGAGCACGAAATCACTTGCTATATCGCTAATGATATTTGAGCATATAAACAGGGAAATATAGACACTATATTTTAACACATGTCTTTGTGAAACCATATGCCACCATCAAAGCTTGGCGAGTTATTCACATCTTTTGATTCGATTAAATATTTTCAGAAACTGCGAATTTTAAATTAAGTGAAAAAATAAAAAATAAATATCTGTTGGTGTAGGTAACCGCACGCACCTGTGAGGGGTGCACTCGCTTAGTTCGTTCCACAAACAAAGCAAGTAAACATGGGGTGGTGTTTGCTGGTGGGGGTTGACAGCAATTCAGCAATTCAGCAATTCACCATCCTTTAATTAGATTAGACTAGCAGTGGCTTCTTTTTTTGGTATTATTGAAACTGGAAGTATATAATTTAGATTTAATCGTATGATTTCTGCTATTACTATCGGCTTTTTTCATTATCCTTGCCGCTTCTAGAAGAAAGCACGAAAGATAGTTTTAAGATTTAAACATAAAGTCACTGGCCACTACAACTACCAAGATGGAAGCCACATCGATTCACCAATTGCAGCATACTGATTGCCAGTGACAAATGATCCTGCTTTGCAATAAAGGAGTATAGAGTGGTAGTATTTTACCAAGACGTAACCTTGTTCTCTAAGGTATAACTAGCACTAGATAGGTAATTATCTGCGGTTTATCCAACCAAAATTATCTAGCACGGCCATGTAGAGTCCAGTAATATCCGGTTCGTTCTCAGGCTGGATTTTACATGGCATTGTGTTATCGATTTTACTAATGGATTATTCGCTTTTAAGCCATATCGTTAGTAAGTGGTGTAACTTTATATTCAGAGAAAAATTATCAAACAGAGAAACGATATGACAGACCATGTAAATATATCCATAGAAGACGAGTTACTTGATAAGATCAACAAACTTCGTGGCGATATTCCACTAAATAGGTTTATTGAAGATAGATTAAAGGAATGTATTGAACAATATGAGACTAAACGGTATTATAACAGAGAGTTTCCAGCTAATAAGTTA
>JARBAU010000245.1 GCA_029237525.1 Nitrososphaerales archaeon
TGGGTGGGCGTGAATGATTTATTATTTCCAAAGCAATCCTTCTGATCATCACTCTTTGAGAAATTGCCGAACATTCCCGTCTCCATCACCATCATTCTGTAATATTTAGATGCCAATTTGCAACTAGTATTCTCATATCCTAGTGTCCCGCCGGCTTTGACTATCTCATCTAATGACCTCACTACCGAGCACCTCTTGCAGGCCAAGTATATCGTAGCTGCCGCCATGCATAATATGGACTTGCCCTTCGCATCGTTGTTATTTTCAAAGTTTCTATAGATCATAGCCGCGGTCTCAGTAATAGTCTTAGGCAGAGACATTCCAGAACATATTTCATTGATTTTCGACAACACGTTTGACAATCTACGTTCTTTGGGGGTGGCGACTCTGATCCTAGAATGCCATTTTCTCATACTATTCATTTGTTCAGCCATATGTTGGTCTATTGACTTGCCACTGTAGTCCTTTGAACCTAGTCCGATCTCTGTTCTAAGGCCAAAGTCATGAAGCGAGTAGCTAGTAAATCCACTTGCACGGGTAGTTTTTGATTTCTCTTCGAAGTCTGTAGATATTGATTCTGGCCCATAGTCATCTACCTGATCCATCACTACGCATCCACAACTTTGACAAATATATTCGCCCTTGCTATAGTCGTGGATTAATCCTGATTGACATTCTGGACATCTGGTAAAATAACCCTGTGAAGTCATCACAAAACCTAGCCCATGTACTCGTTCAGCAAATTGCACGAATAGTTCTCAGCACGAGAGGAACTATAATCAGAACACTCGGATGTTCCTAAACCAAAATAGGCAATAATCCTTAACCCTTTTCCTTCTCTGCCCTTTGTAGGTTTTTCAACAGAATACAGACTAGTTTTTTGATTTTCAATAGGCCGTATCGAAAGATCATTTCGAAGTCCACACTGTGCCTCTAATGGGTGTAAAAAATCTCTTAATAACATGCTTCGTTCAAAACCAAGCAGGTTACATCATATTTATCTGGAATGGTCATAAGTTTTTCACTATAGTTTAAAAAAATCTCTGAACTTGACGCTAATCCGAAACTCAAGTCACATATTCTGGGTAAGTATAAATTCTAATATTAAATTATAGAAAAATGTTCTTAATGAAAACACATTTTGAGCATGTTATATTTATAAAAATTAACTAACATCCTTATCAAATTGGTTATAATAATTTTGATGTGCTTTCGCCCTGTAGTCATATATTTGTTGAGCAAGACTTTAGATCAAATCACGTAGTCATTGGAGGAAAGTTAGATGTCTAGAAGAAGCGCTTTACTGATTTTTTGGATACTTGGTTTTGCAGTAGGCTCAATTGGCTACTTATCTTTGCCAGGGGTGGCTAATTGGTTTGCAGGCATAGTTCCGAACTTTCTCAATCAGGCAATGATCGGGGCATTGATTGCCGGTATAGTTGGATCGGCCGTCAGCACGTTTTCTATCGTGACCTGGGCAAACAGATCTTCAACTATTTGAGCTAATACCGGAGTAAAACAAACGGCTGGAAACACTCCGGAGTATACAATCATCTTAGGATGATTCTCAAATTGCCACAAGTATCAGGATCATGAAGTAATAATAACATGCTAGGCTGTCATTATTATTCAATTTGATTTTTCCATCTTTTTGATATAATCCAAACCTTGTTTTGTCGGTTCCCTGAAGTCGTCACCAGACAAATTTGGCTCGAAGCATATGAATTCATCATATCCAATCTTTTTTAAAGCGTGAACGATCGAACTGAATTCGATATGCCCATATCCCGGCATTTTTCTGTTGCTGTCTGCAAAATGTGTGTGCTTGAACCATTTTTTTGTACCTTCTATCGCGCCTTCAAAAGAAGCCTCCTCGATATTCATATGATATGTATCTAACAATATTCCAAAACTATCATGATTTATCTTCTCAGCTATGGTTCCAGCTTCTGCTGCTGTATTACAGAACTGACTACAATACCGATTTAGAGGTTCCAATAAAAGTTGAACACCATTATCTTTGGCAATTCTGGTAAGGAAGGTTAGTACTGGTAGAATTTTGTTCTCGATTATCCGTTCTTTTTCAAAATGAGATTCAACTCCGTGCGTCATTTCGTACATAGATAAAGGTTGATAATCAGATGTGAGGCAGATATTCACGTGTTTACCATCAAACATGTTACAAGTTTCCAAGCAATATTCGGTGTACTCGATACAACTCTTTGCAAACTCAGGGTTGTAACTAATAAGGTTGGTGTGAAACTTCGTGCCATCATGCACCCGTGCGCCCCACTTTCCGGATATCCCAGTCACATCGAGGTCAAAAGTATCCAAGGTGTCTTTAACTTTGTTTATGTTGGGATTTATTGGATCACCTAGCAGCTCTACTGCGTCGTATCCTTGTTCCTGCAGTCTAGTGAGGGTTCTGAATAATCCTTCATTAGAATGACCAAACGAGGAAAGCGTTATAGCATATTTCAACACTAGTCAATCCAATATGGATTAAGTTTAGCTCAAGTTACCAGTTGCAAGAGGTATTTTCCAATGTCGCACGAATTCGGAATAGAATCAACGTTCTTGTGCACAGTCATAAACCCTTTGCGATTAGATAGGTAGGCAGCTAATCCCTCTCCGGAGTCAAGATCTGGCATGCGACCATGAGATGACTTTATCAGTGACGTATCGAATGGAATAGATTTGGTGGAAGGTTCAAAAAAGAGCTCGACTGGATCATATCCTGGCTTTCTATGAATGTCGACTGTACGCGCAAAACTAGGAGCAAAAGATTCATCATACCACCAGTAATAATTAAACCAACTATCTTTGTCAGATATCGCAATTAACTCACCCGATCTGTCGTGGTTTATATTCAGCTTTTTCTGCTGATCTGAACTCAAAACTTCAGAGACACCTCCGACATTCTCCAAAATTCTCTTTGTTTTCCCGACAGAGTCCTTTTTGGTGTATACATGAGCGACTTGATGATCAACCATTGCAAAGGCTTGGCTTAATTCATAATCCAAATATTCCTTTCCTTCGATTTTTCTAGTTGCTAAAAGTCCTGCGTCTCGAAGCATCAAATTAATATTAACTGACGACTTTACGTCGCTGAAACCGTATTCTGAAATTATGATAAATTGAGTCTGGTCTAAAAGACCTAGTTTCTTGGTCTCATCCATTAATTCACCCACTAATGAGTCGGCATATTTCAAATCGTCAAGTACTTGTGAACTATTTTTTCCAAATCTTTGTGCAGAATAGTCAACATGCGGCAAGTATAATAACATGAGGTTGGGCCTTTCAAATTCCAATACATACTTTGCCGCGTTGGTTATCCACTCACTAGATTGACGGGATGCAAATGGACCCCAATAAGTAGCCAGATTAAATCCTCCTAACTTTTGTGCTAGTTTCTCATCATAGAAACCAACAGGTTTAGAATAGCACCAAGGAATCGTCACCTGTTCCATGTGAAGTGGTCTTGGAGTCACAACTATATCTGCTGAGGCGTACATTGTATTTTGCCAGAATAGCACTGCGCTCTTGAATTTCGTTTCTATTTTTTCTCCCAGGTTAGATACTTTATCCCAAATCCTATCTGCCAAAACCAAGCCGCTAGCTTGTTCCCAAAAACAAACATTATGATTTATTCTGTCGTAGAAACCATTGGCAATAATTCCGTGTTCATTGGGTCGTCTGCCAGAGAGAAGGGAGGCTTGAACAGTGCAGGTAACCGCGGGAAAGACCGGCTCAATTCTAGACGATTCTCCTTCACTAGCGATACTAGCCAAATTCGGTAGCCCTGAATCTATGTGTCTATGCTCAAGTCCCACCATATTAATAACGATAGTATGCTTCAATTCGGCACCAGTCTCCTTGTTACTGAGCTGGATGAATCACTTAAAAATGATTCCAATCACGTAACATAGAGAATTCTAGAAAGAATTATCCCTGGGACTATGAATAACGCAACTATAGTTCCAAAAAACAGTCCAGAAACTCCACTTACGAATGATGAATCAAGTATCACCATACATAAGACGAGAATCTTAACGAGGTTCTGAATTTGCTCACTGCTGATTTCCAACTTGTGTCGTCTTGTCAACTTGGATACGGCAAAGCAAATTATGAATATTAGAATCACCAGATTGCCTAACAAATCTGCCTTAAATTTTCCTAAAATCACTGAAGTGATCATGACAGTCACGACAACTGATATCATAAGGAACGGCACAAAAAGCCATTTCGGATTCGACTGAGCTACCCCGGCCTCTCTTGCACTCACGAGCATTATTGCTACTACGTATATGAACACACAAGCAGATTCTATGGCGAGACGCTGTATCTGTACAGATTCAAATATGCCCCCGATTAGTATCGGTGATGCCCCATAAACTATATTGGAAGCTCGTGCTGAACCCATCATTATAGAACCAATTTTAGTTTGCTTTAGCTTGAAGTCGTAAAATAGTGCAATAAAAATAATAATGGACGAAAGCAGTAATGTTAAAGGACCCACAATTCCTGAGATAACTAAAGCCAGAACAAGACAACTAAGACCCAAAATTACGGCTGGCCTCTTAGCAACTGATCCAGAGGCCAATGGTCTTAAACGCTTTTCTCGACGATCAGTTTCAATATCACTATAATCATTGAAGATTATTCCAGCCGTATAAATCAGGCAAGATGAAAAGATAATCAAGGGCAGCGAAATCGACAATCCATTATTCGGAAATCCTTGGAGTGTTACATAACCTACGATGATATTAGACGGGATAGTAAACAGATTCGGCAACCGTATCATTAACAAATAGTCTTTTAGGACCATGGGATAAGCTTGCAACCGTCACTAAAAACAATTACAGTACACGATGAAAAGGAAATCAAATTTTTGATTATCTTGAGTTGAACAACATATGTTATTAGTAGTTAAATTTTTTTATCATGTCGCCAAAAGATTGTTACTATGGATTATCCCGTCACTATTCAACCCGATGGTATCAAGTTACAGACGGAAAAAATGAATATCGATGAGTTATACCACTGTTTATTCGAGGGAAGGGTCTTTCTTTTTTTTAAAGATCACGAAGAACTGCTTCATTGCTATGAGGTTCAAGATCCCGTGGCCGTAGAAGAGATTTCCAAGAATCCCTTAGAAATTGAAAACATATTGAAGAAATATTCCGAGATTGACAAAGAGCATCGATGATTATATCGCCCGCACTGTATGAAGCGTAAAATTAGGAATTCTAGTTTATATCGTTACAGGATCTAACCAAAACTGGCGATATCGATTCTGTTCATATGATTTCTGTCACATAAACTAATCGAATTATTAGCCAATTATAGGAATCCACAAATGTTACAAGATTAGTTACTAGGTCCAACAGATCAGGCTCCTAGCATGGCTACAGGGTAGGCATTATAATCCACCTTGATATTTGATCATATGCAATGTTTACCGTTCTACCTGCTCAGATCTGAAAATGTGTCAGAAGCGTATATTGAATTTAATTCTATTTTCTATCCATATTATATAAGGAATATGCATGTGCTAACGCTAATTTCAAGCTCTAAGATCTAGACCTTCTATAATTATATTGAACAAGAGCCATCTGGTGCGACTATATATTTTTAAAGCAGTATTAACAAACATTATATATCACACTCACAGGCATAACTTAACGCGATGTCCTCTACAAATGCGCGCATTTCAAGTAAAGCAAGCAACGAGATTTTTATTGGAAAGAAACCCCTTATGACATATGTCACGGCTACACTAGTCCAACTCGCAAATGAGCCAATTGTGGTAATAAAAGCTAGAGGAAAGAGTATTACGAGGGCGGTTGATGTTGCTCAAATAATTGTAAAACGTATGGACACTCTTGGTTACAAGGTGGGGCCAGTAAAGGTAGGAACCGAGAGCATACAGTCTGATGATGGTAGAACTAGAAATGTTTCCACTATTGAAGTGTCTATTTCAAGGGCTAGATGATTTACAACTATTTAGCTCACTGATATTGGCGTCGCCTGTTAGAATGAATATAGAATCAATTAGAGGGATTCATAGAAGTATTTCTGAAATAGCTCTGTATCAACGACTGTTAGGGGCAAAAACGAAGGTAGTACATGATCTAATCCTGTTGTGACGTACTGAAGACGTTGGTTGCCATTCTAACGTCTTTTATTTATCATAGCAGGCTTGGTGGTGGTTCCAAGTTTTCAACTCGTGAAATATTTGCTTACCCTTGGACCGAATTCAAAGCTACTTTAGATTCCCTTTGTGTCATTGTCTTAATGCCGCTACGAGTCAAATAAGCAATTACACGGTATTAGACAGTAACGATGCAGTAAAATAAGTATCGCAAATAGCAAACTAGGTTTTTTTGATATTTATATCAATAGATTTATTGATAGACTAAATCTACTGAAATCGAAAGAGTAGTAGAATAATTCGACAAAAATCCAACTCAGTGGTCATACACATAGCATTCTAATTTGCATATAAGTGAATTTCGATAAATGCCTTTGTAACGAGTTTTCGATTTACCTTAGTAGGTATTATATGGTAAATTGCGGTTATCAATATATTGAAATTGAATATTTTCCATTAAATGTGGCATTAACCATACGCATTACTTTAGATGCGGATTCGCAATAATATATATCCTCATTCCCATTTTCCACTTTAATTTGCAAAACGAATTCATCAGCATTGGTCTTGTTAATAAACATCTTTTTCTTTGAGTCGTCAATTCTCACGCCTTCGTCTAGGTCCAATGAATCAAGATGGCTTTCCAATTCCTTAACGTTTAACTTCTTTTCTAACCTCAATCCCCTGCAGCCAGTACAAAGTAGAATGATTAATAAATTTAGTTCTGCTGCACTTGACCTGTCAGATTCGTAACATACTAGAAAAATCAATACAGACCAATATTCGAAGTATAGAAAAGCAGATATTGCAGGTCAATGTGTATTTTATTGGTCATTAAATTGTGTTCCTCTTTTTGTAATTACTATCTTTATAGGTCGATGTTTGAACTCATAATATGAAGCTGTATGATGCATTAAGTTCTAAACTGATTGTCTTAAATCCGTCTTCGAATCAAATTAGAATTCTCGTATGTGGTCCAACGTTGTACGAGACGTGTCATGTAGGACACGGACGGGTACTTTACTTTTACGATCTTATGACCAGGTATTTCATTCACAAAGGCATTGATGCCGTTGCTGTAGTTATTATCACTGATCTAGACCCAAAAATTTCATCAAAGGCAAAAAGTGTCGGGAAATCTGCCCAGGCTCTGTCTAATTATTACATGAATGAATTCTTGATTGATATCACTTCGTTAGAAACAAATAGATTTTTGCTACTTGCCAGAGTATCGAATTATGTCAATGTGGCAATTGATATAATAAATAGACTATCTTATGATCAAATCGCATATTTTGCATCTGGTAACATGTATATTGATGTAAGGAAGATCCCAAGTTACGGAGAAATGTCTGGCATGTCTTGTGACAGACTTAGGGAGCTTAGGATTGATATAGCTCCTAACAAACGAAACCCAGAAGATGTGCTTCTCTGGTACTCCAATCTCTCATGTCAAGAGTTTTACCGTTCGGCCTTTGGAAATGGAACTCCATGGTGGCATATACAAGACGTTTCGGTCGCGATGTCTATTTATGAAGGGAAATATGACATTCACGGCGGCGGCGTAGAACTGATTTATCCTCATCATGAAACTATACTAGGACAGTTGAGAACGCTAACCAATGCTCGTAGACCAGTAGGCTGGTGGACTCATGTAGGCACTGTTACTGTTCGCGGGAACAAAATGTCTAATTCGTTATCAAACACTTTAAAAATAAGAGACTTGGTGGAAGAATTTTTGCCCAATGTCATCAAATTGTACTTTTTGTCGACACACTATCGTGAAGAATTATCTTTTTCCAAGAACCATCTTAGGAAGTTTGTTGCCGCTGATAATCTAATTGCCAACTCCATTCTTTCAAAAAAGACCACTAATAATAGTAAATATAGCAACAAGATTTTTGCAGAGTTTCAAGCAAGATTAGACAATGACTTTGATACACCAGGAGCTCTCAGTATATTGATGGAGGGACTAGCGAACGGTATTGACAGACATGTTCTTGAAAAGATGACGAATATATTTGGCCTTTGTTACTAGTGATCCAATAGAAGATAATGAGAACCAGTTCTGTTCTTTATGGACTACGTTTCAAAGAATTGATGACTGCGCCAACTTATTTCTTAACGACAAGCTAAATGATGACTATTTTTTTAATAAGTTAAACAGACTTGATTCATGTTTAGATGTAGGTATGACTTTGGACAAGGCTTCAGATATATGTGCTAAGAACGAATGTGATCTCTATGTCCATATTCCAGACGTTTCACATGACGACTATTTAACAGACCTACTAAGAGGAAGAGGTTTCAAAACGCTTGATAAACTGAACGTGCTAAAGACATCAAATCAATTCGGTTCAAGGAATGAGGGTCAGTACGGTCGACCGGTCAAAATAGAAGTACACATGGAATCTGAATTGTGGGTTATGATATTTTGTGAGGCATTTTCCGTTCCGGAGTGGAGGCTCGAGACGAGCAAGATTATTAAGCAGAATATTGGAACTTTTGTTTTAGCTATCGCCCGTCTCCCTGATAGTGGAAATATTCCAGTTGGTTGCATGTTGTTATACAAATATCAAGACGTTACTGGATTATACTGTTTAGGTGTATTAAACCGATATAGACTTCAAGGCATTGCAACAAAGTTGATTGAATATGCAGCATCAAGTATGAGATTGATGAATACCAAAAATCTCATTGTTCATTCATTAGCTAGCGAAAACACAATTGATCTTTATAAAAAATTCGGCTTTGAACTTGTACAAGTCAAGACAATATTCGTAAAAAGGCTTTAGGGCTGATAAAACTATAGATTGGATTTAAAAATTATAAATCGAATGCACTGTTGGTGAACTTATATATCTAAGATCCCCGCATGGCAATGTGCACAAATAGTAATCCAGTGATACTTTGACTTAAAAACCCGCTATTACAACAATAAATAATGAATCTTGCTTTGCTAAGTAGATTAAGTGTCACATGTGGGTGAGATTTTGCATTTAGTATTTAGTGGGTATATTGTAGTTCAGCTGCATAATCGATTCTGAGGTAGATCGGTTTCTAGTTAGGTTCTTTTATCGCGCATAAGTCAAATATCCGTTTTGCCATCTACAAAGTCAATGAAATTCTTTTTCGCTTGATTATACGACATTTGTTTAGGTGGATGCTTAAAACAATATGCCGAAACGCTCTCTAAAGAGCCAGAAATGTTTCGATCCAAAGCAACCTTTGCACCTCTTATGGCATCAATCATAATACCAGCACTATTATAAGCATCGACGACCTTTAATTTAACGTCAACTTCAACGGGTATATTACCAAAATATTTTCCTCGAAGATATATATATGAAATTTTGTCGTTCTTAAGGAAGCTGACATAATCAGACGGTCCAATTCTCATTGGAACTTCGTATGGTGCCATCGCTGCTACTGCACTGGTTTTGCTAATCCTTTTATCTTCTAAACGATCTTCGTCAAGCATATTATAAAAATCCATATCGCCACCGATATTCAATTGGTATGTTTCTTCTATGTTTACACCCCTATCCACAAACAATTTTGCTAACGTTTTATGCAGAACAGTCGCCCCAATTTGACTCATCACATCATCTCCTGCACACGGCACACCTTTACTCTTGAATGCTTGTTGCCAATCTGGGGAAGATGCAATAAAGACAGGAATAGCATTAATAAAACAGACGCCACTCTCAAGGCATTTTTCAGCATAGAATTGGGTTGCCTCCCTACTACCCACAGGTAGGTAGTTTAACAATATCTCTGCATGCGTATCCTTCAGTGTTTGTGCAACGTCAGTCGATGCGTTGTTAGACAATTGGACTTTTCCTTGATAATGGTCACCTATTCCATCTAGAACCTCAGCCTTTTGAACCTTCACGTCCATTTTGTCAACATGAGAGGTGATTACAGTATTGTTTGGTTCGGCAAATATTGCTTCAGATAGATCCTTTCCTACTTTTGAATCAATAACGTCAAAAGCTGCTACAAACTCCACATCACATGGACCATATCCTCCCAAATTGTAGGCAGTTAAACCCAAACCATTGCTACGATTCTGGTCATTATAATTTACTGCTAAACCAGATTCATTATTACTCGTATTAGTTTTACTGCTAAGATTATCGACGGCTTTCACACGAATATCATCCCTATTTGTGCGATAATAATTAATACCTTGCACTAGGGCTGATGCACAATTTCCTACTCCGGCTATAGCAACCCTAATTTTTTTAGCCATGGAAGATTCCCATTAGATAGTATATATAATTATTCCTAGCCACAGCAGAATGCTATATCCACGTAGCGAAATGATCGGATCCAAAGTGCGGGTAAATATATCTTAATTCAAGGCCAGAAAAGTGAGCCTTAATCTTATCAATTCCAATACCATAGATAAGAACATTCGCTAGATTGACTAATTATAGTAAGTTGTTAATCTAATTGCCCAACCTTGCCAATTCTAGATTAAATATAAATTGGCGCATAGATGCAAAATATTATGGGCTTGTAGCGCAGACCAGAAAATCGGGCGAAAAATGGATAGCGTGGACGCCTCCTAAGCGTCAGGTCGAGGGTTCAAATCCCTCCGGGCCCGCATCATTCTTGTCCGTTTATTTGGGCCCAGGTCTTTAATATTTTTAATTGACTGTAACCATGGAACCAGATCCTATGGCATCATTTGTTTACGCGTTGAAGGCGGCCGAAACGCAAAGACAGTATCCCAGAAGATTTCAAACCTTTTTAGATTTTTTGGGTTATAAAGGCACCTTACCAGATCAAGCCAAACTGTTCTTAACAAACGCTAGAAAAAATGCTCAGTGGGCAGAGGCCGAGTTAATGAGATTCATAACGTTTCAGAGGAAAAGAGTGGAATCACGCGAAATTGTCGGTTCGACTATTCGTAACTACATCAAAGCGACTAAATTATTTTGCCAAATGAATGATCTCGTCTTAAACTGGGATAAAGTTAGACGTGGATTACCTAGCGCCAGGCAGTCGGCCAATGAGAGAGCCCCTACATTAGAGGAAATAAAGAGATTAGTAGAATATCCTGATAGAAGGATAAAGCCGATTATATATACAATGGTCTCTTCTGGGATGCGAATAGGTTCTTGGGACTATTTACGTTGTAAACATGTAGCTCCACTATTTGAGAACGGAAAGTTAATCGCTGCGAAGTTGCTAGTATATGCAGGAGATCCCGAAGAATATCCTAGTTTCATTACACCTGAAGCCTATAATTCCTTAAACGACTGGATGAAGTTTCGTTCAAGCTATGGTGAAGTCATTACCGGGGACTCATGTTTGATGCGCGACATTTGGCAGACGACAAATATTACTTACGGCGCTAAGCTGGGGCTTGCAACAGTTCCTAAAATTCTTAAAAGCAGCGGAATTAGACGGCTTTTAGAACGGGCGTTATGGGAGCAAGGACTACGTCACCCTCTTGTGAATGGTGCAAGACGTCACGAATGGAAGGCAGCTCATGGATTTCGAAAATTCTTTAAAACGCAAGCAGAGAGGACGATGAAGTCATTAAACGTGGAGATACTGATGGGTCATAATATTGGGCTCGCAGATTCTTATTACAAACCTTCAGAACAAGAATTACTAAAAGAGTACCTTTTAGCAGTGGATATGCTGACTATACATGACAAAACCAAACATGAAAAGCAATTAGAGGAATTGAAAGATAAAAGTACCGACAATGAGAACGTGATCGAAGGTAGGCTCCGTGAAAAGGACGTACAGATCCAGGCTCTGATTAAGAAGCAGGAAAAGTTTGAGCTTATGATTCAGTCCCTCATAGATTCAGGACAGCTAAAGAGGGCATAAAGGTGAGACGTCAAAAAACAGGACAAAAATACAAATTTAATTTCCTGTAGAGCCAAAGAACTGGGCTGTCCTGTCCTGACGACCATTGTAATACACTAAAGTATCTTCAGAAATAATGTTTGAATTATTTTCAATATGACAGTTCTACTCAATTGAGCTGGTCCCAATCATGGCTCTCGTCTGCATATCATTGCAAAGCACACATACGTGCGATCATGGCACTACTTTTTAATGTGAAGGACTATCCGCTCTTTGTAGCGGATAGTGGCTATATTCATTGGAAGTCATTGTGACGAGATGTATGCTGCAAAATTCCCATTAACTAAATAAAAAATTTTGTTTTATTATATTCGCGATTTTATGAAGGCTGAATGTAATGCGCAAATCATACGCAAGACACACAGTCATGTTGAACGACTCTTCTTATGAACTTCTCAAAAAGGAGGGTTATTTCGGCGAGACGTATTCCGACCTAATTTTACGCATTCTGATCGAACTAAAAAGGTCCAGAGGCAATGGGAGGTCTCATAATGGTAGGCAGTGAAAATTGCTTAATTGACATCCTGTCAAAGGATTGCAAAAACAAGAATCATGCTGCCTGCCATGGAAAATGGCGAGGGTTCGGTTTTGAAGTGGTTTGCAGATGTCAATGTGGTCATCGAAAAAAACGGATCTGAAAAAGGATCAAATAAGTAGCTAAATTGACGACAATCAATGCCAATGTACCAACTGAGACCGGTGATAATGTACTAACTAAGAAGTTAGTACATACTCCACTACGAAAAGACATAACAGTGGCAGTGCTAAACTTGGCAATCAAAAAATATAGCAGTTCTCATCTAGGTATTGATTTTACTGATGTTCAACGGCTAGGTTATAAAAAACGCATTGCACAAAGCATTTTAAAACGAATGTGTCGTGAAACCCGTGATGCAGAAGGCCAGAAACAGCCTCCACTGCTATTTAGGTCGCCAAAACGTACTTGTCCAGAAAAATTCTTCCCAATGTCGCTGAAAGCCGACGTAACAGAATACTTGAACAAAACGGGAAAAGTACCAACTGACCCCACGGAGGTAACCAACTCCCTCATATCCCCATTTTCAAAGTCTAGGCATCCTCTATCAAGCTTCATCGAGTCTGGAAAGGCTAATTCTTTCTTAGAAGCATTATTACTGATTCCCTTTCAACCTACCTATATCCACAATATTCACCTCCTGCTAAGTATCAATCAAGATGAGTACGAATATGTCATTGGCAAAGAGGAAGCACGATGCAGAGCTAATGTGCATTACGAAAGAATAGGGCGAGTGAGGGGCATAGAAAATGTGAGTTTTATCCTGTACCCTAGAGGCAAAGTGATGGTGTACGTCAAATGCAGTGAAAATCCCTTCAGGCTTCAGACAGAAAATGATGTCAGTTACTTTTTCTCCTATTTAGGGCAAGTTCGCGATCGAATGGTCCTCTGGTTAAAAGACGTACGTGAGACGGTAGTGCCTTCGATTATGCAGTGGTTTTTATGGCAATGTGACATAAATCGAGATGTTGAACTAACACCTACGGCCCAAATCATATTACCGAAAATTCAGCTTCCGTACGTGGATCGTGTCTTTAGGCTTTATGTCAAATCCCTTGGTGATAAAGCCGTGCTTCGAGGAGAGGAATTCCAAACAATGAAGCAGATTCTTCCCGAGGCGTTAGATTGCATTTTAAATCCTTATAAATCACTTCATACAAAGATAGATTTTCTCTTGTCACATATTCTCCAACAAAATAACAAATCATAAAAAGAAAGTGGATAATTTGCGGAAGGGTGCTCAAATAATAATTACACACTTTTGCAGAGGAATATTGAATTTTCAGATTTTAGGTAAGGCTATTTCAAAATGAGCGTTCCATATTTGCAACATGATTTTCTAATATCTTCAAGCATCCGCTACTTGTAGCGGATCATACTTAAATATGAGGTATTTAAATGTTTAAAAAGAGGCCAATATGCTATCACATTAATGGCACTGGCACAATATGCGAACAGTGAAAACTGCAGCCATCCACAGCTCGATATAAATCGAGATGTAGAATTAACTACCAGAGCCCAAATTACACTGCCAGATATTCAACTTAAATCTGCAGATCGGGTATTCAGACTATACGTGAAATCTCTGCATAGTAAGGCAGTGTATCGCGCCGAGGAGATGTTAGCCCTAAAACGGATCCTGCCTGAAGCCCTAGACTGCATCTTGAATCCTAATAAATTACTGCATGAAAAGCTCGATGTTCTGCTTTTACTACTTTCCGATCAGATTCAAAACGATCATAGGATCTAAAATAGCTTGCTTCATGATACTCAACCGGTCCGGATCATGTTTAGTCCATACATAAACAGCTTCAAGGTATCCGCTACAATGAGCGGATCATGTTTAAAACTAAGTCCTCATTTTGATAATTCCTCTTCTAGCGAATCTGCACGGGCCGGTTCACGAGCTGAGTTCTTCCTGTTTCTCTGCTCCATCATATGGCCATGTAAAAACTCAGGTAATTTGAGGGGCAAGCCCTTCCGGTGTTCAATAGACTCGTGAATTTGCCGTACTGGTTTTCATATGTAGATCTCGGAACAGCCCTGCAAATAAATTGAAATTATATATGAAATCTACTAGAGAAAAACTAATTGAATTAAAATTAAGTTTAATGACTCGTACTAAGACAATTAATACCTGTACTGTTAGCAGCGGTAAACAAATGAAATCAAATAGCAACTCCTGGAAGTGTAGGATTGCTATGTGGATACAAGATGGTAACATAGCTCTAAGTCTCAAATTGATAGAATTATGATATATGAGTATCAAGTCGTTGAACCGACAGGAAACTGAAGATCTTGTCATAGAGCTATATTACAAGCAACAGAAAACCTTCAGGGAGATTCAAAAGATCGTTAGAAAATCTCCACGTGATATCAAATTCATTCTGAATAAGGTAGAGCCAGAACGCTCATCTCTATCTATACCGGCGCAAGCTTATAGACTGTTTTCAGAAGGAAAGACTCCAATAGAGGTTGCCATTATTTTAAATATAAGAGAACCAGAAGCAACTCAATTTAATTTAGAGTATTGGAAGTTAATTCGGCTAGATAGTCTTTATCGAATTTATAGGGAGAATAACGGCAGCATTTCAACGCTGGTAGAATTACATAGACGGATGAAGGCTGAGGGCCTGACTGTGGAGCACGTCATTAAGCTCCTTCTAACGGCTAAGAGCGAACTCCAATCTATTGAGCGAGTATGTCAAGATCTCAAAAGAGAGGCTGCAGACACAACCGCCAAGAATTTCAATGCAGCTGGAATCTTTCAGCGATTAAGTAATGACATATCAGAAGAATCTAAGGTATTGGATCACTATCGCGAATCTTGTAAAAAGGAACGTCTTGAGCTGGATAAACTGCACCTAAAAAAAATACGGCTAGGATCTTTGGTTAGACAATTTCAAGATAACAATAAAACGCTTCAAAGAATCAAAGAATTTGTCAGGCAAATAGTTGAGCAAAGTCTAGTGAATCGGAGAAGTGTACTGACACTCGCTTTTCTATCTGTTATCAACGCTTGCCGAAGAGATCCCGTGAAATTCAATATAATCTATCACAATTTATCGACGTCTGCAATAAGAGAGATGCGGCAGCCCGATCAGAATGATTATGGATTATCTACAAATGAACAGTTGTGCAATCAGCGTGAAAATACTCATGATATTACCTACTTGAGGCTTTTATTAGAAGTAGCAGAAGAATTCCTTGATGAGAGAGTAATCGACTTGGAACAGGTGTGCATCGACCAATTAACTGACACGCTTGCTTCTTCTTCTATGCCATCGAAGTTAACTAAAAATCCAGACATAGATTCAGAGATTGCAACCTCCGTGCAGCTGTACGAAAGCAAGAATGTTTGATCCCATCATAGTAGCTGATAAGGCAAGTGAATGAGTTGTCAAGTGGTATCTGAACCTCTAGGACCTGCAAATTATAGAGCAGGATTACCGGTGCATTCGGAAATAAGACATGTGTAGACGTTTGGGGTAATATCACTCATGCGTCATGATAACTGCTTTGATGGATTTGCTTGTAGATATTATCCTAAATCGGACGCATAATATATATCCTTTTTTATGGGCGTAAAACGATATCTTTCGGTAGTCACAAATCCCACTCGTTCTACTAGTAGTCAACGTATTAAGCTATATAAACGAAATCTTGTGGTGTTTACTTAAATATAACATAATCGACAGTTGATGGATTCTGTATGGACTAAGAATCAAAACTCTTCAGAAAAATTCTTCAGAAGTAAAAATGATCGGTATCGCATTTTGCACTCCATATTCTAGCTAACGTCTTACCATTTTTTCTATCCCATTATTGTACGATTCAATCTGGCCTTCTGAGCGGGTTGACCGTCTTTCTATTCCACTATGGTACGATTGAAACCAAACCTCACACTCTATACGGGTACGATTGAAATCCGGCTCAATTCGTGCTTAATTCCGCATATAAATTGTAGCAACCTCTGATCGTACTCTACTAAATTCTGTGACTATTCACTGCACAGCCGTCTGGTTGGGAGCGCCCTTACCTATATTCAATTATACCTCTAGACCAATTTCTTTGCTATACAGGCAGTCCTTCACCAGCCATGGGTCTTGTTCGGTATCAAGTCTTCCATGTTTTTCCAGGTCGGATTTCATCCATAAACCTATTGGGACAAGCAAGTCATTAGCGGCTATAGTTAATTTTTGCTCCTTCAGGCTCTTATACGCTGCAGCTAAAGGCTCAGGCAACACGTCTGCAGTGCCTTCATTTTTTTCTATCAATACATCTACCCAGTTTTCGCTTGTTCCAGCTATAAGAGAACGCTTGAACTCTTTAAGCGGTGTATAGTCGCGGCCTTCTGTAAACTGGTCCAAGTCCTTGCCCGTGTAGCCATTTCCATATACCTCATCGGCCGCGTCATTTAGCTCATCCTCCGATAATGGCATGTCCAGTCCTGTGATTATCATTAGCGATTTGTCCCGTAAAGCTTTCTTGTACACATTTTCATCGTCACTGTATTGTTCTCTGAATAGGTACACACGAGCTGGCTGCGGCTGTTCGGCCCGCCTGTTGATTCTGCCCATTCGCTGAACGATCGATTCTATGGGCGCCGGCTCCGTAAAGCCCTGTTTAAAATCCAGATCAAGCGATACCTCTATGACCTGGGTAGCAACGAGTATCTTGGGCAGTGGTTTGTGTGAGGGATCGTCTTTGGGTCGTTTAGAGCACATCAGCGCATCTTCTATGTTGTTTCGGTCGTGCCTCGTGAAGCGAGAGTGTAACAGTACTACGCTGTGGTCCTCAAGTTGCTTGTACTCTTTTTGGTTCTTGAGTTGTTTGTATACTTCCTGGGCGGTGTCGACGTGGTTGCAGACCACCAGTGTGGACTCAGCTGTTGTCGCTTCTCTGGCGATAATCTGAATATTATTGATAACATTACCGTCTAATGGTTTAATTGTATGCCTCTTCTGCTCGAGTATTTGCTTGTCGCTAGCGTTGGCATAGGAAGGCACTATGAAATCATCCGGTTTTAAATTCAGTTCAAGTTCTATTAACTTTCGTAGGAAGGTTGGTAGCGTTGCTGTTAGGAACAATACTCTTGCTTTATGCTGAATTAAGTACTTGGCAGTAGCCATCGTTAGGCCCATTAGCTTCGGGTTGTAGGCATGGATTTCATCGAAAACGAACACGCTATGTGGGAACTCGGATAACATTGCTTCCCAGCCTTTGCCCTGTAGGGTATAGCGCAGGATTTGGTGAGGCGTACATACTCGGATAGGAAAGTACATCTCTCTGACTAGCGAGCTGATTGTTCTAGCTCGTCGTTGGTTGGCTAGAGCGTCATCTCCTTCAAACATGGAATAAAGTGAGCTGACCGTCCTAGAATGAAGCAAGCCGACGAGCCTGCTATCAGTATCATAGAAGCAGTACTTTAGTCGTAGGTACATGGCATTAATCGAGGCAGTAGTAGGCAGAGCATAGAAGAGTCTGCCATTATGCTGCTGGTTTAGCTGTGCCCATAACAGCGCCGCATCGGTCTTGCCTGACCCCGTTGGAGCTCTGAGAATGAGGTTTCCGTTGTGCTTTGATGCTGCTACTTGGAAGCCGTAGGGCTGGGGAGGAGCTAAATTAGGAAAGGTTTTTCTTAACGACAGAATAGGCATAGGCATGTAGTTGCTAGCACTAGCTATGTGGTCGGCTGACATCATAAGACCACGCAGCAGCGAAACGTATTCCCTCTGTTTATAGTCGAAGTATTTGGTTTGCTCATCTCTTTGTAGCCAGTGAAAGATATTATCGGATAATGGGCTTAGGGACAATTTCTTATCTAACATGTCGTCAGTTCCTAAATATTCGCAAATCATTCGAAATTCTTCACTAAGGGGTTCTAGGTTAGCATACCATTCCTTAGCGATGTCCTGCCAAAGCCAATTTGACACATGATCTAAGTAAGGGAGTTCTCCATTTGGTAGGCAGCCGGTAATAGCTATAAGACCAGGGGGCAATGTCTTGTGATGCGTCAGCACCGCGAATACTATCGAGTCCTTAACGCCTGCAGCGCTTGCAGCCGCAGCGGATAGTATCTCATGTCTGTGACCCCAGCGTGGTGTATGCTTTTCTAACGATGCTTGAAATCCGGTAGCTGCCTTACCTAGGTCATGGAAAGCTATGCACAAATCCAAGTCCTTAGATATCCTTCTCTTCTTCGCTGCTTCGAATGGCAGGTTAGCGACCAATCGACGGCCTGCCTCTATGTCGTGAATAGTGTGCTCAGCCAGTGGTTCCTTATAGCCGGTCTCTTCGTCTGCTCAGTCTCTTTGTGGTCATTTACCAATTTTGGCTCAGACCCGAACATTGAGAAAGAACGAATACCGAACTTCGCATTTGAGTTCTTGTATGAGGTTGCGAGGCATGTACCGGACACGGAAGTTAACCCGCTGTTAGACAAGGACAAACAGTACAGTGGTTCGCTGCTAGACTGCATCATAAAAAAAACGGATTATTCCGCTTTGTATCCTTCGCGCAAATATTACAATGAAGGAGCTTCGCACAGGTTGTTCATTCTGTATCAATCAATTGTCATGGGTCACTCGATTAGCTCCCTTCGTACTGCTTACAGAATTGCTGAATATGTGAGAGAACATCTAGATAACGATGCGAGTGATATACTGGGCACTGATCTAGATAAGTCAGGTAATAGATCAGGAGGAAAACGGGTAAGGCTAAAACAACTCATGGTTCGCATGGCCAGCAAAAGACGGCTTAGCTTAGATGAGTATTTTGACTTATTCATAATCGGGGCTGATAATGGTCATCCATGGCGGCTTGTAAAGTATTACTTGCTCACAGACGATGCTGATATCAGCTACATTGCCAACAGTAAATTATCTTCTAGGAATGGAGCCGCTGCTTTGGATGTAAACCAAAGCCAGGGGCAAGGCTACAAGACTAGGATAGTAATGATAGGTAATGCTATCCGTGATTCCTATATTGCTAGGACGAGCAGCAAGAGGTTCGGGCGGGATGTGTTAGATGGCTTGGCGCGAGAACAGATAAATGAGCGCTGGCTCTGGAATCAGTTCCAAATATTAGCAGAAGAGGCCGAGCCTTACGGCAGCTTTGATCCGCAATCCACGTGGCGGGCATTGGCGGCAGGTGATAACATCCACGAGTTGCTCTATCTCTTGCAAATATTCTGGACTACGACGCCTACGTCTGGTAGTGTAGGTATTTATAAAGAGATTGCATGATCGGAGGCCACTATCCATATTATTGTTAGGAAGCAGGGAAAAGCATGAACCTCAGTCGTACCATAGTGTAATAGAAAGTCTAAAAGGATGGGTGGCAGAGAAGTACTTTGTTTCAATAGTATCATGATGGAATAGAAATGGAGGATAGGCAAAGATCTGAAATGTAGGCACTATGATTTCAATTGTGCCACAATGGAATAGAAATGCGCTTGGCTGAAAGTTTGCCTTGAGGGCAGCTAGTATGTTTCAATTGTACCACAATGGAATAGAATTGCGAAATCGTAGTTTCCGCCGGTTCCTTAAGCTGCGGATTTCAGTCGTACCATAGTGGGATAGAAGACGCTATCAGCTCCAGCTTATGCAGCCTCATCGAGGTGTCTGATACTCTTAGTTCTATTTGTTGCGATCTGCAGATCTATAGATGAATAGAAAAGAACCTATAAGACACATTGAGCATGATTCATTATCCCAAAGGTATAGTTGTTTGGGTACCCCCGGGTATTGTTCCCAGGGTATTCTTCCCAGCACTAGTGATGATAATACGCTCAAGATGTTACATGAGATTCACAAATTTCCTCCGTTTGTGAGTTACAATTTGAAGATAAAGGAGAAGAGCATTCGCTAGGATTAATAGATTATCGGGAGAGTTAGATTAGCAGGATAGAGTTGATAGGTGGCAATTGGACGTTAGTGGTGCTAAAGTATAGGAACGCTATCACGTACCGCAATTCTTCGTCCCGAGAGCTCAGAATCTATCTGAAACGCCTAGTTAAAATTATCAAGTAACAACCCATTGAATATATACGAATCATGAGTGGCGATCCGAATATGGAAACGTTGTATAAATGGGCACTATGCCATGAGGGATTGGACTTGTTACCATCAGACTTAGAAAATAATATTGAAAAACTGATAGTGGTGGTAGACATCGTTAATAATTGTCTAGGTAAGGAATTCGAGAAGGACAAAAATGATTTTAGGCAAACTCATGACCGCTTTCCAAAGCCTGAGGAGGAACCATTTATTCTAGTTCCTTGTCAAGAATATGATAGTGGGAGGAAGGAAGAATTCTTAAATTGCATTAACCGATCCCTCAGTGAATCGATTCGTGGAGTTAACGAAAAGTATCAACTGAATCTTGCACTCAGGTTGTGGTCTTCATGTTTGGCGACAGCAAAAACTCTTTCATTGAAAACTCAAAGCGGCATAAATTCTGAAGAAAAAAGAAGGGCGCTCATTACTAAAATAGATGATATGGCTTCAACAGATAAAATCTACAGAAGCGGCGAAGAGATTGCCTGTATGTGGCAACCTGATCCAACAAATGTCAACTTCGAAGGTGTTCCTGCAAGCTCAAATGCGAGGAGGTATGAAAGTGCATGGGCTAAAAGAGGAAGGAAAAGATCAATTTAGAAATACAGTCATATAGCAGATAGCAAAGAATCATTGCAAGATTGTGGAGGCTGTTATGTTGCACTACAAATGTATGCCCTCAAGCATCACTATGTAACCGACTCGGACTGCTTTCTATGCAAGGTTAAATACATTCTGCTAATCATCACACTATAAACTCTCGTTTCCTGGGTGGAATAGTTTAGTCAAATTTGTCTTGTATTCCACCGAGCTCCGACCGATGGCGTTTTGATATTTTCCAAGATAGACGACTTTGTTACCGTGATTGTGGGCCTCAGATTCATGTCCAAAGCACCCTTATTTTTTAGACTCTTTAGAGGGATCGTGGGGACACCTGAGCATACACCGACCTGAAAATAATTCAATATGTAGGCCCCTACTACGGAGGTCCCCACGACTCCCCACGATCCCCACGGTTTTACATGGATGTCGGTCCCTCCAAGAAGTAGGCAGATTTCGTTACAGTTTAATCAATTAGAATAATGATAAAAGGATATCATATTCGGCATAATTATATCGGAAAAAAGCGTTTCTAATATAGATATGTGACACGTCAGATTATAAACATTATCTAAAATAGGATATTTGATGTGTAGAGTGACGTCTGTGTATACATTTTCAGCGAGCGGGTAAATCTTGATTTCCTATTAGTGAATGCGCATTCCTATCATGAGGAGCGCGCGCAATGACACGACTTGTGGATTTTATCTCCTGCTGCAAAAGTAATTAGTTGCCCATTACTAATTACTGAGACACATGCATCCGCATTACTTGAATTCAAACTACTTGGTACTACGAAAAAACCTGCATCTATTATGCTATCATTGGCCCGTGGAATTTGACTTGGAGAGATTCTATGGCAGAGATATGGCTTTTTTGTCTTACTTACCATCACCTAAAGGAAGGCACACCAGAATTCCGCGACTGTGAGACGGGGCTTAGCTAGATATGAAGCTTGGGACTTCAAGTATATCCGTCTCAAGCGTATATTACGGGATACAATAATGGGTGGAATGCTTGCCCTGGTTAGTGAAAACAACCAGCGCGTTTGCTGTCTTAGGGCTAATGAAGGCTGTTTTACCTTTGGTAAAACAAGCGCGCAGTCTGTATATGCAGAGACAGATTGTCAATCAGGATTCGGTCTAGGCTGTCCCTCTTGGATGCCTATTTGCGCACATGCGTGGTAGTTTCCACTGTTGGACAATCTAAATAGAAATGACCCCAACAACTTATTTTCAAGTCCCCTTAACTAGTATACCAGAACACAATGTCTATAAAATAAAGACTTCTAAATGCAATATCTGCACACCCGAACCTGGCTGCATTTGCTATCGGACTAGCAATAACCGCTGCTGTTGGAACAGCAATCGGAATGCTAGACCACCAACAGTTGGCATTTGCCCTTCACAAAGGCGACAATTTCAACAATCAGCAGTACCAGTCAGGCTTCTGCTGCTGATTTACTAAAACCATACTTTTTTTTATTTTTTCTACACTATTTCAGCACTGTCGTATTAGCTAGCCCTTCTGACTCTATCCCTACGCCAGTTTAGCGCTTGCTGACTTATAGATCTCATTTGTTGATTATTTATCCGGACGTAGTTATAATAGGCGGCTTGCTACACGCAAGTTTTACTTTTGGTCTGTTGCAGCTATCTTTTCTGGATTGCTGCATAGTCTGAATGCGATTATATTATACGCTTCATAGCTAACAAGTTTTTCTTTATTGACCTAGACTAATGCGATAGTTTCTGGCGCAAAATAATGGGGATTGTAGATTTTAGGCATTGTTTATTTTGCATTTCTTTAGATACTGTCAGTGCTTGCCGCCGCTGCCGGACGAACAGGCCCCTCCACTTGCTAATGCATCATGTGGGCTTATTGCAAAACTAGCCGCCAATGCTATTCCGAGTGTTGCTCCAAGACTAATTCCGTACATCATCGCTTGTGGATATAATGCAGCAAACTTGCTGATTTTTTCTATTATTGTTTTTAACATTTCACCTGTATCTATATAACTTAATATTAAATTTAAGCATGGTTAAGCTGCGGATATGACAAATACAAAAACATCGCACTCGAGTTGTCATTCAGATGCATAACCTACAACATGCACAGACTAACTAATCCTGTAATATTGATGATGTTTTCTACAAAGCCATAATTATTATATGACTGTCTGTATGGGAAATGGATTACCTATACTCCCTGAAAACTGATTACCCAAGGGAAAATATTTTAAAAGAAGATCTTTGAATTTCAAAAATCCATCTTCTGACCTAGTCAGTTTGGCGTAAGTCTCTTCCAAGGTATCTGCAGCATTAGCAATAATCTGTCCCCAGCTAAAGTTAAGTTGATGACGCAGATAATACAAGAAAAGAACAGAACAACCTAGAGCTGCAAAATCATCATATGCATATTTATTGGAATTGATAAGATTCAGTCTGTCTGAGTTAAGCCAATATGCTGATGTCGCATAATGAGCACTTTCATTTGGATAAAGCTCTGCAGCAATATCTCTTGAGAGTGCTTCTCCGTATATCGTATAACATCCCCATTTAAGAAACTGCGCAGCAGAAAAAACCTCCACAACTTGGGAAATTGCCAAATAACGTATAAGGTTCAGATTTGTATTTGCTCTGTCCATAATATCAACAAAAATCTCAGTACCTTCACAGCTGTAATGAAATACATTCATCATTCCTGCTGGTCTTTGTGGAAACTGACCTAAGAAAATTCTAAACGGCATATTTGAAGGAGTGATACCTCCAAAAAAACTCGCGATTTTATTGTAATCCATTTCACAAGATTCTAGAAATGCTTTGGCGATATTTGCACCTACTGAACCTAAAGGTATCTCGCAGTATACTTTGAAATGTTCGGTATCTCCTTGATAATTGTATTGATCGCTACTAGATAAATTCTTGAACAGAGTGGTTGTACTGGAGGCCCTTCTAAAAGGTTCCATCGCTCTTATACTAGCAAGCACAGAAAGCGCTCCAGAATCGAGGAATTTTCTTAAAGGAAATTCTCATTAAACAAGTCTGGATAATTTTCGAGAATATCTCTAATAGAGCGATTCGATCTCTTAATATCATCGATATGCTTCTTGTGATTTGGCTCTTCAGCCGCTTTTAAGAGATTATCTATCTTTTCCAGGGTATCTGTTCGATCTATGTTAGAAGTTATAATCCCAAGGAACTTGCGCCATTCATCCTTCGAATTTAATGCTTGAACTACTATTAGCTGCATGAGTGGTACTGATTCACTACTAGTCGACCTAAAAACTGACCTAGCAAGAATAATACCGTTGATAAACCTTTTTGCGGCTCTAGGATTATTGTTAATGGCGCCCAAAATGATCGTCCTACTTTCCCTCAAAGCCTCTACTAAAGATGAATCACTGTCAAGTCCATGTTCCGCTACTATATTATTGATAAGACTATCCAAATCATCAGAACTCCAATCAGGAATGTTAAATGGCAACTGAACTATCTTATCCATGTAATCAAGCGCGCTTACACCGGAGTTTACACCATATTTTGCTTTTATTATGTTGTTTATGCTAGAAACGTTCATCCCTATAACGTAGATTATTCCTTCGAGAGCAAAGAAGCTCTTTATTGATTCCAAAACCTGTACAGCATTTCCTGGAAGACATCTATCCAAGTCATCAATAAACACTACAATTTTATATCTATCAGCCCCTTTTCTACTATTTCTAAGCTTCTTTAAGGCTAGCTTCAAACGGTCTGTAGGATGTGAATAATAATAAACTGTTTTTCCATCAATATCGACCGATCCCCCGGCGCTTAAGGATTTCATGAATGTGCCTAGGTCCGTCTCCATCGATACATATTGTTCCGAGCCCACTTTGAACTTAGAAGCTTCAATATATGCAGTGATTGTCCTTTTGACTCCGTCGAAAGAATCAAGATATGTTAGATTAGCATATACTATGTACCGTGTTTTAAGAAATTCAAGGACACCTTTGTTTCTTCATAGAAAGAGCAACCATGTCTTCACAATGTGGCAGCATTTGATATTACTCGCAATAAGACAGTACGAAGGTAAGAGTTATAGGATGTTTACAGAATGGCTAGTTGAAGCCTATTACCTTAGATTATTTTTAGGATTATCACGTATTCCTCATTTTACAACATTGCAAAAGTTACAGATAGAATCAACAATTCATTGCTTGAAAAGATAATTTCATCATTCATTATAATTAGCGGTACCAAGCATATCTTTGTGGGAATAGATTCGACCGGATTTAAGATAACTCATGCTTCACAATATTATACTGAAAGAACAGGATTAAGAAGAGACGAAAACATGCGAAATTATCTATCTATTGGAGCTGACGTATTACAACAGATTATCTGTAACATAAAGATAAGACGAGCTCCTACAAGGCATGATATTGTAGATTTCAGGCCAATCATAACAAGAATATCATATATCCTTCCATTGTCTGTAGTTACAGCTGATAAGGGATATGATAGTGAAGAGAATCATCTTTTAGTAAGAGAGTTCACATGTATCAGTATAATACCAGCTCGATACGAACATGTACCAATATGGAGAACACATGGTAGACACAGAAAAGAGATGAAACGTGGCTATTCCAAATTCCTGTACAATCAACGAAACAAGGATGAGACCATAATGTCTGTCATAAAACGACTATTTGGAGAATATATTTCTTCAAGGCTAGTAAAAACACAGAACAGGGAACTATCATTCAGATGCGTAATCTACAATATGCATAGACTGACTAATTTGATAATGGTGATGATGATGCTTTCTACAAAGCCGCTCAACTAATAGATAATAATTAGATTAGCAAGCCAATAACTGAAGTATTCCTTTCTTATCATTGCATTTTCAGATATTAATCTAATTGGCGCCGTAATCTATTTCTTAGATATTACTCACGAATTTAATAAGCTAGAATTGTTAGCCCTGACTGTTCTCAATCTCACAATTTGATAGATGAACATCTCCTTCAGTTGCATTAAAGTCTTTAACAACATCCAAACCTGGTCCACAATCGAAGAAATCTGCACCTGGACCTCCAATCAATTCATCATTGCCATCTCCTCCGTAGATCTTATCGTCACCTTCTCCGCCTTGTATATAATCACCGCCATTACCTCCATATATTATATCATTGCCAGGCCCACCACTTAGGTGATCGCTTCCATCTTGACCATAGATTGTATCATTTCCATAGTCACCGTAGATAAAA
>JARBAU010000246.1 GCA_029237525.1 Nitrososphaerales archaeon
ATATTGGACATGTGATGAATCAAATGTCCACTATTCGGAGTGCTAATCACATCAGAGATAAATAATGTCAGAACAAGTTAATGTACATGCCTCGATTAGTCGAAATGGGAAAAAATATGGAGAATATGGCCAAGAAAAAAAGTCCTCATTTTAGGCATTGACCCCAAATTTATTGATGTCAACTTAGCCACTACGACTGGATGGGATCCCAACCGGGTGAAGATGATTGCACAAGAAGCGAATATTAAACTAAAGGAACTGGGATACGAGGTGCAAAATTCTTTCGTTGACCTTGGAGAGACTGCTGAAAGAGTTGTTTCAGATACACTATTAAGAGAAAAATTCGATTGCATCATGATTGGTGCTGGCGTTAGAATACTGCCACAGCATACTGTTTTGTTTGAGAAAATAATCAATGTTATCCATCAGAAGGCATCCCCCTCTACTAAAATATGTTTCAATACTAGTCCTAGTGACACTGTTGGGACAGTCCTCCGTCAAGGTAGCAGCAACTACAACAACTGATATAAGGGCATTTAGTCAAATAAGCCTGTCTGGGCTTGCCAATTTTAAGGCAATAACAACCAATCGCTCAGTTCCTGCATTATCGCTATATACATGAAACGATCGTTTATTCGCACAAAAAAAGAGAAATAAATGTGCAGCATATTTCAGAAATTTTTTTGTAAGCCTCAGACATTAATAAAGCAGGGGAGAACTCATGCAAAGCTTTTGAGACTAACAGAATTTCTCCTTACTAACTAACTTTGTCCCTTGATATCCTCTATAACCTCTAGTCCATAATTCCTAACTTGATCGCTTATGTCAAACAGGTTAATGACTTCTGTTATGGCGTCTACTGCCTGTTCTCCATATGCTGCAAGTGTATCTATTGCTTCAGTCTGATCGGCTGGCTCACTCGAGGTATAGAATTTATGCTTTACACTAACTATTTCTTCCTCACTTTCCAAGCCCATATTTTACCTCATTACAGCGGCTGCTAATTATTATTTTAGTCATATATGGAAAATCCTGTAGGTTTTATGTCAATTACATGTGATAGAATGAAATGTTAGTATCGTTATTCTCTGGCAACAAGTTATTTTTGCCTGATGCTAAAATAAATAAACTAATGAAATAGCCAAATAGCAAAGTTGATTACTGAAGTTCTGGCTCGCTTCTGAAGAAAATAGCCTAAAATGTGAAGAGTTTTGATTCGTAAGTAGTAGACGAATATTGCTTTCAGAACAAAATCGGTCAACTTTACATGATTTCCTTTCAGAATAAGACCATGCCTGTCGTGGTGGCAGTGGTGAGCATCCAATTATTCATGGTCGAGTTTTGCCTTGGGCCGGACATTCTCAACAGCTATATGTATCTATTTCTAATCAATCAGTAAAATCTTAATATGCTCAGGTTCTGGACATCTGTCTAAAGCCTACATATACGGCATTAGTAGTTGCAATAAGAATACAGCAACAGAAGAATTAGAAATGTCCAAAGGGAAGGGAGCACCTACTTAGGAAGATATGAATTGAACCACAGGTATCCAAAGTCTTTGTAGATCTTTGCGTTGATAGTATGGTCGTGTTATCGCGTATACGTTGGACAATGGTTAAGTTTGTATGTTGAAAGATGAATCATTGAGTAAGGCAGAAAGTAATATTGACATGTACTATTATCACGCCATGAGCTATAGTGTATATGATGTAGGATAATTCAACGTATTCCGGATAGGTATCGAGATTCACTGTCTAATACGGATCATTTAATTATATATTCTTGTAGACTAACCCAGACTTCTATTTGGAGAGCTCTTGAAAACTACTAGACTAAGTCCCACAGTCCCATCTCGATTAATTATCCTCCCAGCTCATTCAAGTATTTTGTTAGTCCATATCTGAGGTGATCAGATTCTCTTCTGATGGAGAAGTGACTCGTGATTATCTTTAGATATCCAAATGAGTAGGTTATAACTTGATTCTTTTTATTGATTCATTGATGTTTCTTTCGGATTTTTGCCCTCGTGTTAGACAACTGAGTAGGCTAATCAAAGGGCTCAAATTTCGTATGGAGACTGAGAAATCTCTGGACAGGGCTAAATCTAAAGGAGAGTAATGCTTTAGATATAGGTTGAATCAATCATAATTCTATCCTCAAATCTTAAATGGAAGCACATAGTTAGCAAAACAATGACTAGTTCTACAAAACAGCTAACACTATTTCCTCTATTGTTAGTTAATTTTGTTGGAACTCTTGGATTTAGTATTGTGTTACCTTTCCTAGTTTTCGTAGTTATGAAATTTGGAGGTAATGCTATAATTTATGGGCTGCTCGCGGCTACTTATCCTGCATTTCAGCTTATTGGAGCCCCAATCTTAGGAAAATGGTCTGACACTTATGGAAGAAAAAAAGTTCTTTTATTGAGTAATGTAGGAACAACAGTTGGTTGGATTATATTTCTTTTTGCCTTAATTTTACCCTCTGAAAAATCCAGTATTAGTATCACACTCTTTGGACCGTTTATAGTTGCTCTACCTTTGTTACTAATATTTGTAGCAAGGGCTATTGACGGTATTACTGGGGGAAACATCTCCATAGCTAATGCATATCTTGCTGACATTTCATCGGATAGCACTAGAAGCAGAAACTTTGGAAAAATGGCCATATCTTCCAATCTCGGGTTTATTCTTGGCCCAGCATTAGCTGGGATTCTAGGTGGAACGATCTATGGTGCGATACTACCGGTTCTAGCAGCCCTGATTCTATCGATGGTGACTATACTTGTGATAGTCCTTCTTCTAAAAGAATCCAAGCCCTCGTCAAATGAAATATTAGTTACTGAAGCGACAACGGTCAGAAAAGTTTTTTCACAGGAATGTAGAGACTGCACTTCAGCTGCAGATACTACAAAACCTAAATTACGAGACGTTTTCAAGTTAGACCATATTTCATTTTTACTCGTATTATATTTTTTGATATTCCTTGGTTTTAATATCTATTATGCAGCATTTCCTACTCATGCAGCTAAAGATTTAAAGTGGTCCGTGACACAGCTGGGAATATTTTATGCAGTACTAAGTGGAGTAATGGCTCTAGTTCAGGGTCCAGTTCTGCGTAAAGCGTTGAAACGATTTTCAGAAGAAAAACTAGTCATAATTGGTAGTATCATTTTAGGAATAAATTTTGTTTTATTTGTATCAAATAATATAGTCTCTGTTAGCTTGGCTCTGCTATTCTTTGCAGTTGGAAACGGTCTAATGTGGCCATCTTTTATGTCTATATTATCAAGACACGCAGGTTCAAAACTTCAAGGAGCAGTTCAGGGCATGTCAGGCAGTTTTGGTGGCTTGGCAAGTATTATTGGTCTAACTATAGGTGGATTATTGTATAATACAATTGGGAATGCTGCATTTCTTATAAGTGCTGGAGTAATATTCGCAGTTTTTGGTATGTCTTTTAGATTGTTAAAAATTAAATGAAATTTATTTCATATAGAATACTAAGTTATATAGCAGCCAGAAAAAAAAGTAAGAGGGGCAGAAATTAGCGATGATAATAACATTAATGACTGTACACACCAGCAATACTATAATAAAGCCGTTATTTTATTAGATAAAAAGATAAAGGATATAACTGCTGGTCTGCAGCCACAATTTTCTAATTGCTTGCATAACATCAAAGAGGAATAATCGTTAGTGGTATTTATTATTAAAGTTAGTAGTTCTCTACTAGCTAAAAGTGCACAACCACATAATAGTCTCTAGGCCGCAAATCTTTTGCGCAATCGTCTACTGCTGTGAGTAGAACCCAACTACTCATTAATTCTGGTTATTGGCTAATTGGTTCCTCACAGCAGACTTGTATACAGAAGTCCCAAAAGAGGTCGCGGCAAAAAAATGGAGGAGAGCATACCATAGCCATTTTGATAACATTAAAGGCGTTTGCTGCATATGACTAGTACAGATGACACGCTGGTAGAAATATACGATTCATTATTCATTGCCGATTCAATCTCATAATTTACTGGGAACGTATGACATTGAATTTTCTACCCAACAGCTTCTGACTTAAACTGGCTGACACAACAGGATTTTTATGTCTCTTTTTAAGAAATGCTGTGCATTGTACAATAAATCTATAACCTCAATGGGTTCAACAAGTAGAGTATACTTGTCTAGTACGGTTTGTTGATAGGTTCGTTGTATCTTTCTGACAACTATATTAAGGATAGTCTACAAACAGGCCATCATCTTTATCAATTGTCAACATCTGCAAGTCAGAGTATTGTGATCCATTCATTTGGTTTGGGATACCGTAGATGTGCTGGCTAGTACAGTTTGCACACAAGGACTTGAGAAGCAATGAGAATTATGGCTAACAAATTCATCCATATCAACCTGTGTTATCGCATACGGAGTATATGCAACATTATGATAGAACATGATGAGTATATGCGCTCCTTTCTGGTAGTCATTTCTCCGATCTCTATACGCATCATTAATTTTCTCAGGTCTGCTTAGGTATATTACAATACTGCATCATACTACCCTTACTTCTTTTTCATACACTTCACGAAGTGCAGGTGCAATACGAGTACCTATTAATTTAGTAGCTCTCATCAGCTTCTCGTGAGGTAACGAGCCGGGGTTCATCATAAATGTAATTCTAGAGATGCCATCTAGTGCTTTACTGTGCCTAAGTATCTTCTCTATC
>JARBAU010000247.1 GCA_029237525.1 Nitrososphaerales archaeon
ACTATGCTTGATGTTGAAGAGCTAGGAATAGATCAGATTGCCAAAGAAGCTGCAGATAGGGCTAATGACAACGTCGATGCGGTATACATTAGCTGGGATATAGACACATTTGATCCAGCATATGCGCCAGGAACTGGAGAGCCAGAACCAAATGGATTAACTTCGCGAGAAGGTATGAGATTAATGAGACGTCTGTCAACTTCATTTGATCCTGATAAATTTGCATTTGATTTGGTGGAAGTTGCTCCAAACTATGACGTAAGTGATGGGAATTCGTACAATGGAGGCATTACTTCGGGATTGGCAAACAGACTAATCGTGGAATTACTGGCAGGATTATCTCTAACAAAGAAAGGAATGACAGAAGGCAAGCCTGTTAGGCCTAGACTATATCGTGGAAAAGGTCACACATATCACTTTGGAGATAACGAGTAGCAATAAGAAATACGCATAGACATCTAATCGGAGATCAGACTAAAGTAGATGATGCGTAACTATATTATGATCATATAAGTTGGCTCTATATGGACAGAAACTTTCATCATTCTCTTTTATATGATATTTATTGTCTATCCTAGTCAAAATTACCTAATTTTATAAAATTCATGATTATGTCAACTTATAAAATCAAGAATAAAATATACATTTTCGTAGAATCAAGTTCCGTAAGCGAGTCACAAACTGACTGAAATTGTCATAAGAAAAAGTTTAAGTCTAGTGGGATTTAATCAAAGTACATAATGTATAAGATAATATTACATAACATCACATGAACATATGTATAAAATCACGACATCCTAGTAATAATGATGCATTGGTCTCTGACTTTTTCCTAGTTTGTCAAAGTGATCATGTGATTTATTACCGCCAGCATGTGAATGGGTTGTTCCATCTGAGTGGGTATGAGCGTTCATAACGGGTTTTGAGATTAATACGTCATCTATACGCAATAACATATTAGTAACCTCTATGGCTGTCTTCATAATTTGCTCTTTAACTATGATAGGTTCAATCGCATCAGAGAACATTTTTCTCACATTTCTATTAAAAACATCGATTCCGTACCAATAGGGTTTTCTAGCACTATTGACAGCTGAGTTATCTATTGAACTTAGCGTACGTAATCTTACAGCAGCATCCATTATATTCATCCCAGCATTCTTGGCAATAGTAAGAGGAATTTCTTCCAAGGCATCGGCGAATCTTTCAAGTACAAGTCTTTCTTTTCCTTTCAGATTTCTTACTATTCGTTTTCTAATATATGAAACAAGAGATGATTCTACTGATCCAGCTCCGCCCACGACTAATGGCCTAATAATAAAGTCCTTTGAAACTGCAATAGCATCTAATATCGATCTGTGATATTCATCGAGTATTTTTTTTGAATTGGCCCGAAGTAGAATTGTAACAGACTTTGGATCATCACATTCATCTATAAACACCATTTTATCTTCTCCAACTTTCTTTTCGTATACCTCTCTAGCTAAACCAAGACTTGATTTTACTGCTTCAACATCATCTAAATCTACTACGATCTTGGCACCGGTTGCTTTTCGAAGCCAAAGGAGATCATTTTCTTTTACTCTGCGAATTGAAATAATTCCTGCTTTTAAAAGATTGGTTTGTGCTAAGTCATTGATACCTTTTCTTGAGATTACTACATTAGCTTTAGATTCAATTATACACTTAACCTTTTTAAGTACAGTTTGATACTGATAATTTTGGAATAGTTGAATTTGATCTGGAGATGAGATCTCAATGTCCACATTGCCCTTAGGTCTCTCATAATCTAAATCTGTATCAATAAGTAAAATTTTGGCATGATCAATAGATCTAGGCATGACAGAATTATCGATAGTTTTGTCAAGTACTATTCCTTTGATTAGCTGTATTTCAGAGGTATTCCCGAGCTTTTCTTCAATTTTTATATCATCAACATTTATCTCACATGTCTTAAAATCTGTCACCGAATTTATTGCATCAACCACGATCCTTGAAAGCGAAAGCATATTAGCTTGTGTTCCATTCCAATGTATTGCTTTTGATTTTAAACATGTACTGACAAGTCTTTCCATTATAGCAGCATCAGAATTAGAGTATCTCTGTGCTATTTCTTGTAATCTACTAAGAGAGAGATCTAACCCTTTGTTATAGCCATCTATAATAATTGCAGGCGAAATTCCAATATTTAATAACTCCTCCGCTTTTTCTATTAGTGCACCAACTAAAACTACAACAGAGATCGTACCATCACCAACTTCGTTGTCTACAGCATTCGAGGCATCTATCAACATTTTGGCGGCAGGATGTTCAACATCTATTTTACGTAGTAATGTAGAACCATCCTTTGTTAACGTAACTTCTCCTAAAATATCAATATGCATTTTTTCTAATCCTTTTGGTCCCAAACAGTTTTTCATTATGTAAGAAATCAATTTTGCGGCCAAAAGATTATACCTTCGACTCTGGTTTCCAGTAGTGATTTTAACACCATCTTTAAATAGATATTGAAGTGTTTCTTGCGATGACACAATATATAGAAGCCAACAGTTTTATATATATAATAATTTATGATATGTAGATTACAAAATATATTATTTTAATCTGCATTTGTGTAGCGTAATTTACGAAACAAAATCATTTTAATGTCATAATATCGATCTCGAGGCAATCTTTTTATACTTACTAAGTATATATAATGAATTGATGCAAACCGGCTTAACTAAAGATATTGAAGACAAAGCAAAGAAAGCCATCGAGGTGCTTTATGGTTCCAATATACAGCAATTTAAGATTAGAGAATTTTTACCTTTTCCAAATGAAACAAAAAAAGAAGCATGGGATGTACAAACTACGTTTCTGCTTAATAAATTGCAATATACAGTAGATCTCTTAATTCAAGATAATAATGGATATATTACCAATGCTAGACTTATCGATACCATGATTCCACTATAATCCATTATTATGGATTATAGTTTTTACTTAATATCAATTTTGTAGTATTATATGAATATTCAATAATCCGACATTATCAACATAGCTTTTTTATTGTTCGTCAGTTGTTGCCTTTGAAACAATTTGGAGAATTCTAGCATCTTACAATAGCAACTCATTTTAAATTACAAGTCCTTTCGATAATTTATTTTCGGTATCACTACTCGTCTTTCATTGTACAATAGTCTTACTAATATAGTACACATATAAATTATTTAATAACGAATAGAATAAATCTGATTAAATAAAGAATACTAGCTAATAACTGATAAATTTATGATAAGGCATTAACTTTTGTTAATCGCTGGCTACACTATCATTAAATTTTTGAGCACTGTATCATATAGCTTCATTTTTGTCCCGCACGAATAAGTTAACACCGAAAAAACCTTAGGACTTGAACTTCCTCCATTCGTATCACATTTATTACATATTAACCACATAGTACCACCTAAGTCTATGCTCGCCGCCGGCCAATACCGTACACATATTTAAGACCAATATTGTACCGGTTTTACTTTTTACACACTAAACGTAAATCTAAAATAATAATAGAAACGGAATTACTTTTATAACTAGGCTCTAATTGTATGCTGTCATACGGACTACTTACTAACCCTTCAATTGAATTAATAAGTGAAATAACTAAAATATATGATCTAAATTTTGACTACGTAGAAATAGGTATAGAAAGCCCTGAAGGTAATCCAGACATAATTAATAAAAAAAACAATAAGGATGTAATAAAAAAGTTGCTTGAAAAATTCAAGCAAAAACCTATTGCTCACACAGCATATTGGATAGATTTAGCTTCAGATTATGATTATATCAGACAAGCATGGATTCTTGAGGCATTAAGAGAAATTAAAACTGCAAGAAGGCTAGGTATAGATCTAATAAATTTTCATGCTAACATAAATGGTATGTTTTATGGGAAAAAACGAAAAATAGTTTTGGACAACATAATCAAAAGTCTTAGAGATATTGTTAGTCGAGCTAAAAAACATAAAGTAGATGTAATGTTAGAAAATGTACCTTTATCGAATGGAATACATAGTGTGAGTGAATTCAAATATATAATTGATAATGTTAATGGGCTATTTGTTCATCTAGATATTCCTCATGCTTTCACTTCAGGGGGAATGGCCTCAGTGATTGACTATATAAACACATTTGAAGACAAAATAATTCATATTCACTGGCATGATAACCATGGGCAGAAAGATGAACACCTACCTATAGGCGAAGGTTTCATAGACCATAAAATGGCAATCAAAACTCTAAAAGATATTGGTTACGATAAGACAATTACTTTAGAAGTTTTTACAAATAGTAATGATGCTAAATCATCTGCAGATAAACTGAAAGCTATGTGGCAAGATTAGGGACAGTTAATACTTATAATGAGAAGCAATAAATCCTAGGTTAAGTCTTGTAGTTTGAATTTGCTCACTTTATGTGAAAGACTGTATACTGCATTGGTTTGTGAGGAGAGCTGTAGCTGCCCCAGATCATATCCGTCCTAGGTTATGATCCATTACTCAATCGAGGTACTTGTAGGATATTAGTCAGTTATACATGAGCAGACAAAATCAATCAATTCAATATAATTGGGGCCAAAACTCCACAATTAGACTAAGAAAGGATAGACATGGTACTCGATTCGACCCCAGTCGCGAGCATGTCACCGTTCCCTTTTCATTCATTCTTTATGTCACCACCCACTAAGAATGAATAATATATTAGCTTGAATGAATTTTATTTAAAGCGTCTGATTATTGTTCTATAAACAATCTGTCTATTTCTGTACTAAAATAGACTCGGATAACTACCTTAACTACCTAATTGCACTGACAAATTGTATGAGGTCATTTCAATTCTTTTGCTTTCTATTCTATTACACCTAACACAGATTTACATGGTGAAACTACCTGCAATTTATTTGGATTATGAACATGTCTCCAAAATGTTCTTATCACATCCACTACAGGCTGATTTTGATAAAGAGGCTACAAATGGAATCTCAGACAAGTTTTTATTCTCTATTGTATTTTGGGTTGGCAAATCATTTTCCTTGTCTGAGACAAATCCACCATGATTATTATTATCGTTCCCATTACTATCGCTACCACTGACTTGTTCACAATCACCATCACCATCTGGACTTGTATGATATTCATTAGAGCATCTAGGTAGTCTCCCATGAGAAACTATCTGTTCACAGTCTTCACTAGGACTCTTATGAATGCCGTTGGGACGGCTTGCAAAAACTTGGCATAACTGTATGATTGACTAAATCACTACGTAAGTAACTATAGACATAGCGATTATAAATAAAGATATCAAAGATAATTTATAACTCAGGCAATTATTCATTCTGAATGTGGATCTATCTGAAGCTTAATATTATAAATTTTCTGTTTAATTGGTTCAAGACCTAGATTATTCAATCCTTTTGAATGATATGAACATTTCAATTTCTTCATTATCTGAAACAAAATTCACTTGGTCTGAAATATTACATCAATTCGTTGGTCAATTAAATTAAACACATATTTAGAAAGTTCAAGTAACATTGGAATGGGATTTGAGGCTTTTTAGCGTAGCAATTAGTGTATTGAAATCCTCTGTATCAAGCTTTTCAATTTCGTCTATTCTACTTTTTACAAGTTCCTTTATCTGAGTAACCATCGTAGGCATTACCTGCTTTTTCTCTTCCAGTCGCGATTCTATAAGTGATACGCCTAAAGTTGAAATAGAAATTCCAAGAATCGAAATGCCCAAAATCATCACGATAGACCCTATTATCCTCCCCTCTATTGTCACAGGATACATATCTCCGTATCCTACTGTCGTGACTGTAGCCATAGCCCACCACAATGCATCACCAAAATTAGTTATCTTGGCATATTTAACTGGTGATTCAACAATATATTCTCCAACTGCGCCCGTAATTATAACCGCAGATGAGAATATTGCCAAGTAAATAAGTCTACTTTCTCTGAATATCACCATAATCCTAGAAAGGAGATGTATTACTCTAAACAGACGAATAAGTCTAAGACTACGAAATGCTACGCCAAGAATACCAGATGTACCTATGACGTTAAACACAAATATTGGAATCATAGCTGGTATTTCAAACCAATGTTTTAGAATAAATCTGGCTGGACTATAATTTGATGACCTCAATCTAAAATAGAAATCTAGAGCCAAAGTGACTACGACTCCAAAATCAAACATGTATATTATCAATCTCTGTTTTTCGGTAAGATTGAACCCTAAATCGACTAGGATCACAACTACAGATATTGCTGCAAGAATAGTTACGAAGGTTTCATATAATTTGCTCATAGATATAACTAATCTGATAGGTTTAGAAAAGGTTTTGGATTGTACGAATAGTCGATTCAGACATTTAGTGAATCGTAAATCAGTCTATTTTTCGTATCTTAATAAGCGATAAGAAATAATAAGAAATGTTGTTCCTGACTCTAATACTGGATACAGGATTGTTACTCCTATGTGATGAATGTGATATATGTGATCCAGATTCATTATCGAAAGTAATGAAATAATGATTATCTAGCTATTTTGTTTCTAATATTTTCGAGGATTCATTGCATCAGATTGCAGTGAAACAATCATACGAGAAGCAGACGTTCTGTTGCGTCTTACTGATTCACTGCTTCTTCATAAGCAACTTTTAGAAATAATGACCAAAGCAAGCTGTCATACCAGTTATTAAATGAGCTGCAAAACTTGTTTCACTCAGCTGTCCGAATCCTCTTCCTGGTATAGTATTAGTCATATTTACTCCAGAAGCCAGCTAGCATAAAGATTAGGAATCATAATCCTTGTCTTGGTAATTATCTGTCTTTATTGTTGTAATGTATTGGCTTGAGCTTTTCACTTAGCCGCTACCCCCAATCTAGATACTGATCGATATACTTAGCACATTCCGGTGTACAAAAGGTTGTATAGGGGGACTTTTGCTTTTTTGTATATGTTAATTTTGTATAGATTAAACTTTTCTATTTTTGTAATATCTCAGTTGGATATGTATTATTGCCCCCTAAGACCTGCAGTACACATTAGTAGTATGATGCACTTGTCTTGTAGTATAGCAGCATCTACCAGTATTTTTATTTGCTCGCGTGTGTATGATTTATCCTCTATCACATTGTAATGTTTTGTCTTAAAACTTTTTTAGTTTCTTCCATTTTATTGTAATGTCGTTCGTTTCATAGAGATGAATAATTGCGGCAAAGTAGAGTGATCTACTTGCAGGGGATAGTCTGTGTTCTTGTCTTAAGTAAATAATATAATCTCTTATTAGTCTCTCCAGTACCTGCCGACTTATCGCTATCATATCATCATAATTTGTAATCTTACAATAGTTCATGAAATATGAAAAGGTAAGACTACTCTCTTCTAGTTTAAGCGCTGTTTATGCTTTTGATAAAATTTTTGTATACGTTGTTTTGTTCTTGCTATTGCTGAAATTGAGATTGAGAGATCAAGCTAACATTTGAACGTAGAACCGATATTTAATGATAGTATATATAACAGTTAACTTTTGTTAATGTTATATCATGACTCCAAATGAAAATATGTATAGCGAGTATTTTAGATATTTTGATAAAATGAATGAATTGTATCAAGGGTATATCAAGGGCATAGAAAGAACTAATCAATTATACACGGAATCAATTAAGAATGCTGATAAAATGAATGAATTGTATAGAGAACTTATCAAAACAAATGAGAAAATGAATGAATTGTATAGAGAAATACAAAGAATAAATCTGGAATGGTTAAATGCTTTTTGGAAACCTTGGCTTACAAAGGATTGGACGAAGTTCGAACAAAAGACATAGATTATAATAAAATTTGGTTCTGTTAACTTAATGTTCCCTATGAGGGCGTGTTAACTATCGGGCCATGGATCGGAATATTGTACGTTTTCCTCTACTGTTGAAGATAACATCGCGTGTGTCAAATATCTTAGCTCTACCAAGCAATGGAATTGCAATGGATACAGACGAAAACAAATTCGGAACTTTGTCTATTTCATAATTATATATTCTTATTCTGAATTGACGCTCATATGCTGTTATAGTTCTATCAGTGTCAGTCCAGTATGTTTGTCTATGACAATCTTTCTCACTATATCCTAAATCAAAAAGAGAGATTAATGGTGAAGAAGATGGCAATAGACAGTAAGAATTCGGTAACTAGAATAAGTGCAATTGATTTGTTGGTATTACACGGTAATGAAGGTATTAAGGACATAATTGAGATAATTGAACTACCTGACAGCCATGAACAGGTTAAACAGCATGATTTGAATACTATCAAATAGTTCAGAATATTTCATAGTGGCAAATGATGTCCAGTCGAACGAAATTACGTATATTCTTATATGAGCCGACGGTTAACGACCTTTAATAGGGTATAATAAGTTAGCAGAACATCAAAAGATTACTTTAAAATAATAGCACATGATATTTTTATTTATAATTCGCTGAGTTAGATATCAAAAATACTAATTAATTAGCAGGAAATCTCTATTGAGATGCTGAGTAGATACCAATTTGGTAACTATTTTATATTAAATATAAAAATAGAAAGATTGGATAAAGCTGGATAAAATTGATCGTTATGCAATTTCAAGTTTGCTACTTGCTAGAATAATATATGCGATAAATTGGTTTAACATAGCTTCTATATTTTCACATATAGCTTCAGACTTTAAGCAAGATGTCACGTCTCTGGGGTTGCTTACTACAGGCTTCTTGATAGGCATAGGTCTATTTCAGGTGCCTGGTGGAATTCTTGCCGCAGCGCAGGGCTCCAGGAAGACTGCAATATATGGAATAACAATATCTTCAACGGCATCATTGCTTTGTGGTCTATCTTCACAATTACAACAAATGGAAGTACTACGATTTATAGTTGGGCTTGGCATGGCATTATTTTTTGGTTCGAGTGTCACATTGATTACAAGATATTTCGGAAGAGGTTCTGAAGGATTAGCAATAGCAACACTAAACTCAGCTCATTCAATAGGAGGTATCATAGGGATATTTGGATGGATAATTCTTGCAGAAGTAGTAGGATGGAGGCAGAGTTTATTGTTAAGCGGAAGCATTGGCTTGATTAGTAGCATATTCTTAATTGCTTGTTTACCAAAGAAGCAGTACAACGAAAACAAAGATCAGGAAGATCAACAACAAACAAAAGGAAAACGATTCCGAACTGACATACCAAATATTCGCAAACTATTATTTGATAAATCCCTATTCGCTTTTGGGTTAGTATTGCTCGGAGCGCAAATAGCGTGGGGTTTATCTTTAACATTCATAGTATTTTATTTAGAAGACTATTTGAAAGTAAATTCATCAACTGCGGGCTTAATTGCTGGTTTAGGTTTAATATCGGGTGTCGTATCAGCACCTATCTTTGGGAAGATATATGATAATACAAAAAATGTAAAGAAACTCTTGTTTGTGTGCGGCCTAGCGATGTCCGTCGGTGTAGCAGGGATTGCTATTGCAACAACACCATCAGATATATATATAATTGGATTATCAAATGTTTTGATAGGGGCATGTTCAGCTGGTGTTTTTACTATTGCGTATACCTCAGCTAAAGAATCATACAAAAAAACAGGAATGGCAATGAGAAATGAAGAAAAAATAGATATCTCAATAACAGGATCATATGACACATTGGCCATCAGCTGGGTTAATGGATTATCATTATTCGGAGCATTTTGGGTCCCGATTGTATTTACATTTGTTGTTCAACATAGAGGTTATGCTATTGCATGGATACTTGGAGGTATCTTCAGTTTTTTATTTATACTTCCCTCTCTTGGAGTTACAACATATAAAATCAAAAATGACTATCAAGGCTAGTTGCATGTTTCTATACACTTAAGTAACACAAGATACCGTCAGGTTATTCATAATATTAATCGTAATCTAGATCTTATCCATAAATCTCCTAGGATTTTATAATAAAGCAGTAAAGCAGACATTTTTCCTTATGGAATTTTAAGGCATCATGAGTGATATAGTTATATCAAAGCAATAACATAATTCATAAAAACACATAAACCTTATAGGATTTTTGCTAAAGACATAATAATAATTGATTATAAAATACTTTTCATAAAACAGATATCAAAAAATTTATAGAAGTATACTCATTATTATATGATGGACTATAAACAAATCTATGAAAAAATTATGAACACGGATCCAAATATCCGACTGATTACTATTTGCGATCCTAATGGAAAAATAATGTATTCAAGTCATAAAGAAGGTGTAAAGAATCTTCTAACACAGGATGAAAGTAAGAGATCACTCGAGCTTGCGGTTAATTCATGGAAAACACGTAGTCAGCTCGAACCAAAAATAGGAAAGGGTCGATATGTTTTGGCCGAATATGAAAAGATCAAGCGAATTACTATGCCATTAGCTGATAACTATCTTTTATATATAACAACAGAAGTTGGAGCTGATCATTCAAAGATAATTAATGGCGTGAGAGAATTAAATCTACAGTAAGGCAGTATACAATCTAACAAATCTGGCAACATACGAGTCTACAGACATCACTTACACCAGCCTACTGTCGGTCAAATAGATCAAAGGTTGGACAAGCGACATGAACGGAACAAGATGACCAAACAGCCTGCAGATGACTTAGATGACATAGACAGTTAGTAAAAATATTTCATTTTTAATTGCTATTACAATAGGTAAAACACATTATAGATCGTTGCTACATCTCCCCTATGTCTAAATTGCAGGATTTATCTAGCAGAGGTCTAATATATTTTGCTTGTAACAAGTAATTTAAAATTAGACTAGGATAATCATAATATGATTCTAGCATAATTTAAAGAGTATTACTCAGCTTTGCAATTAGTTCTTGATTCGGAGAAGAAGATTCTAAATAAATGCAAAGATATCTATCATTACTTTCAGTCAAAGGTGTTATAGCTATCTTAAGACTGCCATGAACCTCTGCGAGTCGGAAATGAACAGTTTCCGCATCATATACACTAGATTGTTTTCCATCATAAATATTTCTTATTGACGGAATCAAGTACTTTGTATAAAAAAGATAATTTGTATTATATTGACAATAAGCAGCAGTTGGAGTTATATCGTCGGATAGTCTGGCTGGTTTATTTTGAATTTTTTTTCTATATCTGCCAATAATTAGTTTTCCAGTATTATCTATAACAGCTGCGAACTTTACATCTCTACTGATGCATAATGCAGCCAAGCACATTTCATAAAGGAAGTCCCGCTCTTCCATTATCCCTTTTAAGATTAATGAACAACAATATTAACTATTGTATTGAAAATTTTCATAAAATATAATGTTTTTTAAATGCATTTGAATAAAGATCATATAATATTAAAGAATTCATCTTTCATTATGTATGAAGTATGCACGACCTCTATCCATTAGTCGCAATTTATGGTACAAAAATGATATTGAAATATTCTGAAAGCGAAATTTTTCCAACATTTCAACAGATTACTAAGAATTATCAGATACAATACAGAATATAAGAATTATTAAGTCTCCTCATCTCAATCAGGATGAAGATATGACAATAGTAATTGATGACTAATACTATGAAGATTTTTTATAGCCGCATGATAGTGCCTATTTATGTCTATATTGACTATCCTATTTTGGACATCATATCTTGTACATGTACATGTACACAACATTTTACAAATGTACAAATGTACACACAATATTAGCTAGTTTATCCCATTTCCATTTTCATTTCAAGTATTTGATCGAACTTGTGAAATTGCTTAGGAAGTATGCCCGTAGGAAGTATGCCCGTAGTAATAGTGATGTTATAATGATGTCTAAATGCACAACAGATAGTTACGACAGAAGATCTAATGCAGTTTTTAATTCTCCTATTTCTATTTCAATTGCATATCTATCAATTTCATCTCTAGAATACTTCAGTAGCTTTTCGCATGCATCCAATTCAGCTTGTAGTATATCTCTTTTATCTAGACAAATGGTGTAGTACGGATCTACAAATGCATATGTCACTTTTCTGATCTTAGCTTTACAACTACAAGTCCTAGCTATCATTACAGATTGGATCTCAGTATTAACAATATTCATTCTATTTCATCACCATCAGCTCAATCATGGAACAATTTCTATTTTTGTATTCAGCTATCGAAATCTTAATCCATTTGTAGTGTTTAGAAGGATTCATCTTAATGATCATTAATATTTTTAGATAGCTAATAAACTTGAGTTAACAACGTTAATCATCATAATTACAAATAGAGAGAACACAAAATTAGAAATATAATCATAATTTAGTCCATCCGTAGAAATTCAAAGAATAAAGCATTTGAATCAGGAATTTATACTTTCTTTTAATATTGACTAGCTTGATAGATTATCCATAATGGAGTTTTTGAATCATTGTTTTTTGATAGTTAGACTGCTTATTACCAAATCTTTCAATCAAATAGCTTAGGCAATAATTGATTATTGATCATCATAGCACTAACTACAATACAATATTACACACTACTATTCAAACATAAGGATTAGTATAATAATGTAATATATTGATATATATGTTTAATCTATTTCAACATGATCATATCGTGTTATTGATGGGAAGATAATTGTAAATACAGTTAACATTCTTAATCGGGAAAAAATATTGCATGATTCTATAATCTAGTATAAAGATGGATGTGGTGGTGTTACCGCAATCGTGATCATTTTCTAAAATATCTTATGACTTACTTATAACTCATCCATAATATTCATTGTATTATAATATATAAAAAATGTAAGTAAGATATGAATCCACACTGTTATAAATCAAAAATATGAATTAAGCAAAATCAGGCATTAATCATCATTATCTCAATTGATCGAGACATTCATACTTTAGTCTAAATCGAATAACATTTCTTATCAAAATGTCTTTTGTAATAAATAGCAGGTTTAATACGGTCTACATAAGTGTCTTAATACACATATAATACACCTAGCTTAGAATATAAGATTGACTCATATCTCCAAAAATGGAAAATTGTTTATGCTAACACTGATGGTATTATCCTTTGTGGCATCTTTATTATCACATAGCTTCGCTAGTCCACTGTACGCAAAGACCGTAGAAAAAAACTCTCATTCTGATTCGTCTTACCCTCCGATTACTCCAACTTCATCGGGATCATCAGATAATAGTGATAATCACTCTCAGTATCATGATACCGGCAACAATAGTAATCATCATGAACATCATAGTGATGACAGTGGCAACAGCAACTACAATAGTGATAATAGCTACAGTAGTGAAGATGAGGGTAATAATGCAATTGTTGAGATTAATACTCAGTAATTACATCCAATAAACGTGAATAAAGCGTCAGATCATATTCTACAGGAAACAGGAAGAGTTAACTATAGCATTAAAACAATTATGACTATAGTTAATTCTTGGCTGGTACTAAATACTCTGCATTTATGCAGTCCAAATGAACCTTTTCATCTTCTATGTGTCCGCATGACAGACAACCAAATTTTAGGGGTTGATTACATAATTTGCAAGTAGATATAATAATGTCTAGTTCTGAACCACATCGTCTGCAAATTGTTTCTGTCATATTAATGAATTGAATTTAAACAATGCTTTAGAGATATTATAATGCTCAGATCCTATTTTTTTGTAAATCCAAATACAGATGATTCTTTTCTCTAACATATACGGCATTATGTATAATTATCTTTTAGTTTACAAATGGGTTTTTGTGGCAATTTAACATAATATTACTACATGAGTGAGTCTTCGATATTAGATCCTTATAATAAGCATAAGATCGTTCTATAGAATTTCTACAGAATACTATTATTATTTTTGGTACTAGACTCATACACAAACTACATTTATTTTTGAACTGCAAAGAATATTCATCATAGTTCATAATTTTCAAGATCTATGCTTGTACATGATCAGATATTCAATGTTTTAAGCCTTAAATAGTGAATTAAACATTTTCTAATTTACACCGTTAGCGGTAAAATTTGAAGTAATAAAAATAGGTGCTTTGTTGCATGAATCTGATATTAGTCAACTAAATTTGAAACCATTGGTCAAAAAAGAGGGATTCATTATGGTCTACTCTTGAGAATTGCGGTTTATTCTTGAGAATTGCTAAAATCGTTATCTTATAACGATTTTTCTGAATCATGCAACAAAGCA
>JARBAU010000248.1 GCA_029237525.1 Nitrososphaerales archaeon
ATACGACAATACCTGATAAAGTTGCTGCTAGACTGGACGAGACGGGGGCATAGTTTATGCCTACCTTTAATGAGACTATCCTCTAATGACTTTGAATCAAAATTAAAATATGGATCAAAATTATTATATGTGTTTTTACGACCGGGTTATTTAGGTCCAGAAAGATATTGAAATGAAGATGAGTGGTTTAATAGATTAGAATCAATTATGGCTTTATTAAAGTCAACAAATAACGCTCCAGGATCTACATTCATTCTCAAATTCTCGCAAACTTTACTATAGCATAAGTGGTAAGATTTGGATGGTTCAACTCGACTTAGATAATTTTTATATGATGCTCCACTTAAAGTGCAATAAAAAAATTTCCATCATTTAGCTCGAGTAAAATTTGTTGATATTGATGTGCAAGTCCATTTCTAATGAGATCAAAAAGTGCTCAAAGCAAAAATGCTTTTTTCATCTAAATGGGGAAGTTCAAATTCTCTATAACTTGCAACTGGCCCTGGTAGAACGGTAAAGTATTCCGTTCTTATTCGATGGAGCTCTTCTGAATAAATTTGTCGAGGGTTATTATCGCAGCCATAAAACCTTGCTACAAATTCAAGAAGAGTCATTGCTTGAGCAAACATGAAATTTCCCCTATCTATGTTGCCAGGATTAGCTGCAATAGAATCCCACGCACCTTTGAAATCCTCTGTAATGGCCTTGTAAAGCCCAGTCAACGTTGAGTCCTCCATTGACAATGCTAGAATTTTAGCCTATTAAAGCGCATCTGACTAACTAGCTATCAATCATCATCTAGATTTATCTTTAACAGCTCTGGATCGTCATCTATTATTAGTTCGCCAGTTCTTGTGTCTCTACCAATAATCATCGCTTTACCATTTCTAATCTGATCCTTTTCTTCACTGGTAAGACTACTTTCTTTATCAATGTCAAGATTATCAAAATCCTCGTGATTGCTATTACTATTATTGTAAATATTATTTTGATTATTATGATCGTTAATCTGTAATTTGAAGAGGTTAGTTTCTACGTCTGGTAGGAATTTATAGAATTCAGAAACACGCAAAACGCTTTCTCTGACTTCGGAAAGTGCTTTTAGTGTGATTAAATCATTCTTATCTTTATGAGCATTAGCAATGTCCCACTGCTGTTTTATTATTTCATGCATCTGTTGCATTACTTCCATAGTCAAGTATTTGTAGGCAAAGTTATCTGTTAACAGATTGTAATATTGTTTACGTGCATCCTCTCTAAATTCAGCTTTTATCTTGTTTATCCAGCTAACTGTCAGGTTTGCATCTAACTTCCCTTTAAGAACCTGCTGGGTCTGATAAGAAGACATCTTAGCCAGTGAGCATTCAAAAATAAGTTGTTTAGCCTTATGCTGCTGTTCTGTTGTGTAACCTGTTCTGGTCATTGTTAACGTTATGTTTCTTCTGCTTCTTCTGCATATATTACTTATCCATACTGGGGGTGAAGGTTGTTCTAATCTATGTTATCAAACCTTGCAATACCATATTGGCTGCTCTTGATGGCGTTATTCAGCTTGGCAAGGATCATTTTATCCTAACAATCTAAAGAATTTCAAATGGCTACGTTATTATTCTCAAGTGTTTGATTTTGTTGAATTTGATTCTTCATTTTATAGGATCCCTAATGCGTTAATGGTAAAGAACTGGTGTAAAAGGAATCCTAACCATTTTAGATTTACCGCTAAATTTCCAAAGGTTATAACTCATGACAAAAGACTGAAGGATGTAGAAAAAGAACTAGAACTATTCTTTTCTTCCATGGTCTATCTTGAAGATGAGATATTGACATTACTTATACAGTTACCACCATCAATGGGTATAGTTGAGGGTATGAATGGCTTGAGAGATATCCTAACTGAATTAGATAAAAGATTCAGATATGCTGTAAAAGTTAGAGATAGTTCATGGTTTCAGGATTTGGCATATAGTTTTTTACAAATAACAATATGTGCATGGTCTGGAGTCAACTTGCAGATATAAGAACACCTCCAATAGTTACAACAGACTTTCTCTACATAAGATTCATTGGAGATAGAACCATACATGAAAAGGATTTTGGCAAGATACAAAAAGATAGGATCTCGGAAATGAAAAAATGGGCCAGATTCCTGAAAAGAGCGCGAGATGAGGAACAAAGAGATAGACTGAACCTAGCAATTGTAGCAGCAAACAATCATTATGCGGGGTTTGGTCCTGGAACTGCTAATACGTTTAGGAAAATGTTGGATTTGCCAGAAATGGCATGGAATGATGTCGAGAGTCCAAATACTGGAGAAAATATATCTAGTAACGCTAAACAAACTAGTCTCTCAGTTTTTTTGAACTGAACTTTAGCTAAGTGATTAATCGAATTATATTTCAGTTATACTATTCCTCATCTCAAAACAATTGGTTATTCATAAAAACTATTAATACATACATACCTAACTTGAGTTTAATAATTAATTGGCCAATCGTAAAGAGAGGATCAGGATTCCATAATTGCAATTGCACAGAATGATGGCAGTCTTAACTATGGGTGAAAAATTAGCTCTGCCCACCTTGGAATTAGCTAGGAAGGCATCTTTGAATATTAAAAAGATCTTGAAGAGGATAAGAAAGAATTGATGCCTCGAGAGTAAGATATATGAATACTACTGGTAATGCATGGAGAAGCTTTACCGAGGCAAGGAAATTCGCCCGTTCTTTACATCTAAATTCTTCTAGGGAATGGAAAAAATATTACAAATCAGGAAAGAAGCCTGATGATATACCTAACACACCTGAGTGTGTATACAAAAAACAGTGGAAAGGATGGGCAGATTGGCTTGGTAGTCGCAACTTGGCAACAAAAGACAGAAAAATTCGTCCATGGCCCGAAGCTAGGGAATTTGTTCGCAAACTAGGACTTGGAACTGTAAGAGAATGGTATAGATACTGCGCATCAGGCAAGAAGCCTGATGATATACCATATAATCCTAACACAGTATACAAAGAGTGGAAGGGTTATCCGGATTTCCTTGGAGTAACAAAACCTCAGTATCGGTCCTGGTCTGAAGCTAGAGACTATGTCCGCAAGCTAGGACTTGAAAGCCAAGATGAATGGTATGATTATTGTAAGTCAGGAAAGCTACCCAAAGACATACCCAAAAGTCCTGAGAGATTCTATAGAGAATGGAAGGGCATAAAAGATTGGCTTGGATATGACTTCCGCACTTGGACTGAAGCACGAAAATGGGCGCATACTCAAGGATTTGCAAGTCAAAACGAATTCAGAAAATATTGTAAATCAGGAAAGCTACCCAAAGACATACCCAAACGGCCAGAGGCTGTTTACAAGCAAGAATGGAAAGGTTGGGGAGATTTTCTAGGCACAGGTAGAAAAGCAGATCAAGAGACGGGATGGTCTATAGATAAAGTAAAACAATTATTAAGATACCTAATTGAAAGTAAAATAATTTATGAATGGGATGAAGCAGTTCTTTATTCACTTTTACTCCGAAGAGGAGTATTGAATTTAGATCATAAGAGTCGTTACTCAAAATTTTTCAAGCAGCTCATTCCAGCTAGTAATAATACTGAAGGCAGAAAAGCCATTGAAAAATATGCTTATTCAGATGAACTAGAACCACCAATTCTACTAAACCATACCGTAGAAAATGATAAAATAGTGACTGCAACGTCTGCGGAACTTGCAAAGGAGGTAGAAAATGAAGAAACAGATGCATTAAATCATACTAAATTGAAAACTCCTAAGCAAATTCTAGCTCAAACGAATTATCTTGAATCTATCTGTGAGGACATTGAAGCTATGCAGTTCTATCTGACATACTCTGTTACTGAGTTGTGGAAGAGTGCATTTAGAAATGAGATCGCGACTGTAGACGAAGTAAAACGCGAGAGTAGAACTGGTAAAAAATTCCATGATGTAGTAATAGATATATTTCTTTCAGAATATAAAAGTGTGAAAAATATTGAGGAACCTAAAGGATACGGATTTTCGATTCATAATATCAAATCACCACCAACACTTATGCAGAAATATGTAGCATACAAAGTGAAAACAACATCGCTTTTTGGTAATTTCTCTGGCACTGGTGCAGGCAAGACCCTTTCAGCCATCCTGGCTAGCCGCATCATTAACAGCAAAATGACATTGATCGTGTGTCCTAATGATGTCGTAGACCAGTGGAGGATCCAAATCAAACAGGCATTTCCAGAAGACTCCACTATAATAACTGGAAAAGAAGCATTCGATGCAAAGTATGATCCTAACAAGTATCAGTATTTGATTTTGAACTACGATAAATTCAGTCTGAATACTTCTCCTAACTTAATTAGAAATCTTGTGAAACAGAAAGTGGACTTTCTTGTTTTAGATGAAATTCACTTTGTTAAGAAGCGCCTGGATAACGATGCAAGCAAAAGACATGAAAGGCTAGCAGCGTTAAGGAGCTATATCTCAAAGAAGAACCCTTTGATAAAAGTCCTTGGTATGTCTGCAACCCCGGTTGTAAACAATCTAAATGAGGGCAAATCATTATTAGAATTGATTACACGTAAGATTTACCATGATCTTGCAACTAAGGCCAGAATTCCAAACGCTGTTAGCTTATATGAGAAATTGTCTACAATTTCAATAAGGGAAATACCAGAATACAAAGCTCATATGAAGATAGAATTTACTGAAGTTAATACAGGAAGGCCTTCTAATATTAGTATTAAAAGTCTCAAGAGCAATCCATTATTAATCGAACAAATTTTGACTAATGCTAGATTACCGGAAATAATTAAGCGCATAGAGGGTCAGACAATCGTATATACAAAATATGTTCGTGAAATAGTTGACAAACTAAAAAGAGCAGTGGAAGATGCTGGTTATACAGTTGCAGAATATACAGGACGTAGTCGGGAGTTAGATAAATTTTTGAGCAAAAAAGCACAAGTTTTGATTGCTTCTGATCCTATTTCGGTCGGAGTAGATGGACTTCAGCTCGTGTGCAATAATCTCATAATTAATACTTTGCCTTGGACTAATGCCCAATATCAGCAACTGATAGGGAGACTGTATAGAATTGGCCAAGTCAGTCAAATGATTAATGTTCATATCATCAAGGCTAGCATTGAGGGATATCCATACGATCACTACAAATGGAACAGGATTGAATTTAAAAGAACACTAGCTGATTGTGCAGTAGATGGTTGGTTGCCAGAAAAAAATCTGGTTAGTCCCTATCAAATGCAAATGGAAGCTATAAGATGGCTTGAAAGGTTAGAACGCGGGGAAGTATCTAGTGTTATTAGGAAAGATCTAGATATTGAATTAACCTATGTTGAGATTCAGCGTCGATTAGTAACCTATGGTGATTTTGCGAAAATGAATAATTTAATGAATAATGAGAATTCTCCGACCACTTATTTTAGAATACAAAAAGATCCAACTTTTTGGTCAGAGTATCACAGACAATATGATGAAGCTAGTAAAGTTTGGCCTATCAAGCCGGTGTTGGAGATTATAAAAAGGATCAGGCAATTATCTCCTAGGCTGCAGATTGGTGACTTTGGCTGTGGTAAGAATGTGGAAATCCTAAATTCATTTGGTAGTAATAGAGTTCACAGCTTTGATTTTGGTTCAGTAAACGACAATGTGATTGCCTGTGATATGAAGTCAATTCAATGTCTTAACAATGGGGATCTAGATATCGCGGTATTTTCATTATCACTTATGTCAAGAAACTGGCACGAATTCATTACAGAAGCAAAGAGATGCCTTGCAACAAATGGATATCTTCTGATCGCAGAAACAACAAACTCCCTAAAAAAGAGATTGTCAAAGCTGAGAACTGTAATTGAAGAACTTGGATTTGAAATCTATGAAGATATGGAAAAAGGTCACTTTACTTTTATTGAAGCAAGGAAACTTTAAGAAACTCATAGTAGCGAATATAAAATCTGTTAGCGATTAAATCCTGTTAAGACATATGAGCACAGGGTATAGTGCATCCCTCTCTTCTTTTACCAATCTAATACCCAGTCATTTTCGACTTTTCCAGTTTCAGGATAATATTTACACTCTGGCAAGCTCACACCATTGATGCATTTATGCCCATCAATGTCGCTCTTTACACCTCCCATATATTAGATTGATTGATGTAAATACCATGAATTTTTTTATCTCGGCATCTCTCTTTGGGTGGTCTTTGCAAGTTTTTCTTCTTGTAATACTCTATGTCTTCTTGCAAGGTATTTTTCCTGAACATCTTCATTAGTGGGATAGAAGCAAGAAGCATTGACATTTGCGTTACATTGGTTGCCTAAAATTGAATTTTCTAGCCATTACAAAAGTCATAAAAGTCTAAGGTGTTCCTGTATTTGGTATATACCGAAATACTTAATGGTTTATTGATGACATCCTCTGCATTCAGTTTAGCAGATAAATATTTTCTGCATCTTTCAGTTGTTTCGTTAAAGCCCTTTCCTGGGAGATCTAGTTTAGGCCAAGCTAACGCCCAACCATTATGCTCACTTCCGTCCTTAGTTGGGATGTCATATTTGACGAAATAAGTTTCATTAAGACTCACATCTGTTCTCTGTTCTATCGCTAGTGACGCGCTTGGAGTGGTCGATATTCCAATCCAATTAGGCGTAGTGTAATATTCAGCAGCTTCATCTATTGCAGGGCCCAAAGCAATTCGTCTTGATTGGAATATGTTATCTGCTCCATCTTCTAGTTCATAAAAATTCCCTATACTTATGGAACCTCTAAAGAAAATGTTGTTTTGTAACGCAGTGAGGAATGGTGCCACCAGTAGATGAGCAACGAATGGAATTAGCAGATCTGGAGGAGGAATATTATCCTGACTTGAAGCAGTTATTATAATAGTATCGGAAAAAAATGAGAATTTAAATCGAGGTGTTATTTTGCTAATCTCATGTTCATCAGTAATACCCACCCGTGTCATTATTTTACGAAAGATAGAATTTGCAGCTATTTCTGACATTATACGATATTTATCAAAAGAATTGTATACACGCTTCCATTTATCAATAAAATTCTGCTCCTTATTCCAGACACCTTTCATACCTAAGGCATCCAAAAACACAACAACACCCTTTTTCATACCGTCCATATATCTCCAAAGATCATAGATTGGTAATAATTTAACTGAAGCATTGCGTCATCCAATTTGAGATCCAACCTGATTTAGGAAGGAAGAAATTCACCTGACGGAAATACTGTAACTAACTTAGAGCATTGCGTTTTCTGTAACCTTCTTCAATCTCTTTATGCCTTTGAATAACTTCTTCATCTTCTATCCTTCCAAATTTAGAATAATATCTACACTCTGGAATACATTTACCGTTATTGCAACCTTGTCCATCATAGCCGTTATCATGCCGCATACACCAACTTGATTTATGGAAATACCATGCTTTTTTCTTGTCTTGATACCTATCTTCTGGATTAACCCTTAAGTTCATTTTCAAATAAAAGTCTGATTCATCTTGGGTGATACTGTCCCAAACGTCTTCATATGTTTTGTTTCCAAACGCATCAGTAATCTTGGCTCGTGCTGCTCTATAATCTGCAAATCTTGAAGGCTCTGATCCTATCTCAATATAGTAATCATCGTCGTACTCGCTATCGTTAGAAAAATTATAGTCTTCCAGTTTCTTGAACAGATCTTTAGCGTATCTGTCTACTTTCAATTTGAACTAACTTCTCCTGCAACTGCTTTAGATACATTATTGAAGGCCCTTCATCGACCAGGTTGAATATTGCCTCATTGTATTCCTTGGCCAGTTTCAGAGCAGCTATCTTTTGATACATATTTATTCTTGGGTCCTGACTTTGATATATGGTCCAGCACTCTTTAAGTATAGATCTGATACCCTCAATCGAGGTTTGATACATAAAAGGTAGGGTTTCTTTGGCTAGATTATTCAAATAATTCTGCGATTGTGCAGTCAGGAATTTGATATCTCTGCTTACTGTGGAATTATCTACGTTTAGCTCCCTGGCTATCTCATAGCCTTTCATGCCTTTTGTCAGTAAAGTCCAGAGTCTCTGTCTTCGCTTGTCTATAACCGGCTTGGCATTCTTCAAATTGTGTAATACTGCATATAGTCACTCGTAGGTTGATAACTTTTATTGCAAATAAAACGAATTTGATAACTATTGAAGTTCTGTAGGAAACTAACATAAAGTAGTTTCTTGCACTAAAGTGGGAGCAATGCAAGAAAATATTGCCTTTTTTTGGGATTGGCTAACGGAAAACGATAAGCATCTCAAGGATTATATCATTTTTCCTTTTTCAATTATCATCGCGTTTGCTTTACTGTTGGTAATATACTCCTTGTTCATAAATGCTGGTTTTGATGATTCGAACTTCGAGCAGAAGGGCTGTAGTCACACGAGTTTAAACTTTTGGCTGAAGCACTGTGGCTTCAAGTTTGATATAATTTGGTTTGTTCTTATAACTTATGCGTTATTTGCTGGAATCATCTACAAAAAAACCTTCTTTAAGTCAATACGTATGTCAAAGTCCAAAAAGGTAATCAAAAACGTCGCAATTAAGGACTATCTTTCTTCTAAACGTCTTAAATTATTGTTTTTTATTTTTTTGTTGATATTTGAAACGATGTTCATTATGAATTGGTATAATCCTTGTTCCCCTAGCGGTCTTTGTATGAATATCGATTATGACATTTCTGGACCATTCATTGCTATTGCAGTTATCCCTGTTGGAACATTGTTAATTTTTTCGTTCTTTGCTGGACCAGTTTTATTAACCAGATATTTGGCTGGTAAGGGATGGATCAGTGTTTTGATATTTGATCCTGATAAAATGGGTGGATTGAAGCTCCTTGGTAACTTAATTTTGATGTCGACATTATTACTATCTGTAGGTATATTTCTAACTTTTATTCTACATCCAACATATTATTTTATTCAAAATGGGCTTCCCTATGTAGGGTTAACATTTTTGGGAATCGATCTTTTCCTATTTGTTTATCCACAGTCTATTTTGCATAGACTACTAGCAAAACTAAAAGAAGATTCAATGCAAATAATCCAAGAAAAAATAGAAGTTAGTAGCGATAGACTACGAAAAGCAACAGATGCAGAAGATAAAGAGAAAATGTCGCAATATTCAGAAAAACTTTCAAATTATAAGAATATTCGAGAAGAAATAGAACGCTTAAGTGTATACCCCTTTGATTGGAACATACTTAAGGTCATAATTCCAAGTATACTTTCGGTAGTGACGCTGATAGTAAAAGCTACAATCTTTAATACCTGACGTCCTCAAGCTATATATCTATCTGTTTTTGTGATGGGTTATATCACAATATAGCAAAAATAAAGTAAAAAAATAGCTGGGTAATAATTGCTGCCGATATACAGTGGACAAAAGATATTTCTTACAAGTTTTTGTTGGCTATGTTATCCAAGATTAGCCGATGATAAGACTACACTTATTTTCGTTGCTGAACAAAAGGTCGTGGATCGAAAACCAGCCTTATCGAGCTTATTTTTCCATTATATACTTGAAACCAAGCGCTTACAAATGTTGCTGTAGGAGGAGTGCCATAATTCAATTCATAGAGAAGGCAGACATCATGGCTACCATCAGTAAAAACCTTCTTGATGTCTAATTTAGGTAGGTTCAGGTGTTCTAAATATTTGAAATATGGTTCTACTCTGTTAAACGATCCAAGAGGCGCCGTATATGATATATTATCGCTTACGTATGTTCTAGCAGTCTTAAAGTCTTTTCGTTGTGCCGCCTCTAAATATTCCAACACTATTTCCTTTGGATTTATATCAGGTTCATTTATTTGCATAACAATATTTTTTCAGTAGCGATGGATTTATCCTTAGGGGTAGTATAACTCCAAATATCAGACATCCTTATTATTACCAATTATAGTGTGGTAAAGCAATGAGTAAGGAAGGAGTTAAAGATCGCTTCTCTTAGAAAGATCATATTGACATTTCTTTAACAGTTCTCAATTTACAGGATACCTGAAAAATATATTTTTCCGGTATCGTTGTTTGGCATGACTATCTACTACCTGATACAAATGTTTAGCGACGCGAATTAGACAGTTCGTAACATGCAGTTAAACTAAGTCACTTCATTGTAATAAATGAATTTTAACGTAGCCGATATGTATTGTCATAACAGACGATATTGAAGATGAGTCTGAAGATATATTATTTTTATATCTCACTTCTGAAGCTGTGATAATAGAATGATAAGCAAAAATGAACATGAAAGATGATATCGATTGTTCAATAACCAGTTATTCTTGTGAGCTGTATATTTACTACACAAAGTGGGATGACCCCATTATCGATTTATCTGAAAATGGTCGATGTGATAATAATAATCTTTCATCAATTTCCCTTATTATCCATTCATTGTAAAATTCTAATTTGGTAAGTATGTATGTATCTGCCTTCTTCACACCTTCAAATGAGTCAACCTTAGATAGAATAAAATCTATCATGAATACATTTTCTGCAAAGAGTATGAATATCAACCGATCATTAGGATCGATTATGCTAGGATGATACAGGATATTTTCTTGAAATTCAGAATACATTTGCTCATAGACACCATGATAATGGGATTTTTCAACATGTATTAGAATAGTAAATTGAATGTATCCTATCATAGAAGCAGGATCGCATTGAATCGAAAACTCTACTAAATGCCCTTCCTTCATGCTGTCAAGACGCCTTGTTGTAGTCTTTTCAGAGATACCAAGTTCCTTAGCAATTTCAGATATACCAGTCCTGGCACCTGATAATAGCAAACATTTTATTATTCTCAAATCTGTTTCGCTTAGATTCTTTAACACAGGTAGTTCAGAAACTGAGGTTCTGTTAATAACTGCAGGTTTTAGAGTATCATTTAATGATTGAATAATTTTTTTGTCTAACGGTTTTTTAATGATAAGGGCAGCCATTGTAGTTCTTCCCATATGATGCACATGATAGGCGAGCTCTCCAAACTGCCTTATACTCTCAATTACTTTCTCTTTAGATATTTTGTTATTGTTGTTTCTCATCACTAGTATATGTGTAGTTCTGTAACCAAAACCTGCAGGATTAACTCTAATTATGAATTTTTCTATGATGCCACTGCGTATCAAATTCTTAACCCTTGACTTGACACTCTTTGGTGTTAAGCCACTTCGCAGACCTATACTTCTATAAGAAGTTCTACAATCTCTAGCCAATGTAGCAAGAATATTAAGATCCATTTTATCAAGAATCAATTTCTCCATTGGTCGTAACACTTCCTTTGTCTTTATTACATTATTATCCTAATATAGATGTCTGAAATGTGGACTGCTGCTACCCCAGGGGATAAATTTTAGAAATCCATACAGTAGTATATGGAAAGTGATATCCATAATAAAAATAATAATCCACAGCAAGTATCCTCATCGGCACCATACATCACAAATGGCACGGTAAAATTAGCTGAAATGGATGAAAATATAAAATTCTTAATGCAAATGGAAGCGAATGTTGGTCCGGTGATCTTAATAAATAAATTCAATGTGAAAGTTGATAAGATCAACGAATTCCTAAGAGCATGGACTGCTAGCGCAGAGATCATGAAGAAGCAACCAGGATTGATTTCAGCACAGCTTCACCGTGGAATTGGAGATAGTTCTGTATTTATCAATTATGCGATTTGGGAGTCAACGGAACATTTCAAGAAAGCATTTACTAATTCAGAGTTTCAGTCCAGTATAGAGAAATTACCAGCTATGACCATAGCATCGCCTCATCTGTTCGAGAAAGTTGCAGTTCCTGGGATCTGTGGAGATGCATGATACTAAGCAAACAGCAAAAAGGAAGCAAAACCTGATGTTGTGGAATTTTATAAAAAAGAAAGGCGCCTGCTACTGAAGGCAATATAGATCGAAAAAATATCGATGTCAAAGTAAGTGATTGTAATGTATACTGATGATTATTCAAACAAAGAAGAAAAACTGAATCACAATAACAAAGATCACAAAGATAACCGATGCCAAGAATCATCAACTTACTCAGAAGGAACTGAGTTATCAGACACTTCTGAAAGTATTAGAACTCATGTATGGGTTACACTTGCGATTCTAGGATTGACAATTCTAATTACAACGTATGGTCAGACGATGCTCCTACCAGCTATTCGTGATATAATTAGGGATTTCGATATCTCATATAGTATGTCGTCTTGGATACTTACAGCAAATCTAATCTCAGCCGCTGCTGCTACACCTATTGCCGGAAAGTTATCTGATATTTATGGACGAAAGAAAATGATAGTGATAATATTGATAGTTTATACTGTGGGAATTACTGCTGGAGGATTCTCGACAAACATTTCTGTTTTATTTGTTGCAAGAGGTATCCAAGGTATAGGTATATCCATGTTTCCAATAGCTTTTGGAATTATAAGAGATCAATTACCAAAGGAGAAGCTTGCAATTGGCGTAGGAGTATTCAGCTCGATGTTTGCTGCAGGCTCTGTAGTGGGTTTGGCTCTAGGTGGAATTATAATCCAAAGCTTTGGCTGGCATACTACATTTCTTTCTATAATTCCGATTGCCATTATTCTCTTGGTGATGATCAAAAGATTCATTCATGATGACAATGACAATAAGAAGAGACTGGCAGGAGTAGCAGAAAAAGGAAATCCATTGGATGAAGATGATGCATATATTACCAAGCCTAGTAGAATACATTTTCCTAACCCAGATCATCGTATTGTTATTAGTAATAGAAGTAGTGGTAGAAGAAAACAAAGTCTTGATCTAAAAGGTGCTATAACTCTGGCTATTACTATAACATCATTCTTACTAACTTTAACATATATTAGCAATAATAGTAACAGTAATGTATATCCAACGCAGGCGATAGGCCTGTCATTAGGCTTCCTATCAATAGGATCATTAATATTATTTGTTCTTATAGAAAGAAAGGCATCATCACCATTAATTGAGATGAGTTTAATGACGCATAAAATACTTCTTCCTGCAAATATCATTATCTTGATTTTTGGAATGACTATGTTTTTAGTATATCAGACCATTCCAATATTAGTAAGAAGTCCTTATCCACTTGGATTTGGTGGGGATGCAGTTGCAAGTGCAATAACTCAACTACCTTTCACGGTAGTATTTTTAATATTTGCTCCTTGTTCAGGTTTCATTGCATCTAAGATAGGTAACCTCAAACCAACTGTAGCTGGAACTATTATTATGACCATTGGCTTTTTTACCCTCTTTTTGTTTCACTCAACAGAATTTATTGTTGCAATAAATCTTGCAATAGTAGCAAGTGGAATTTCGCTGATACAGGTAGGTGCATTTAATATCACAATGGAATACACTCCAATACAATTTAGTGGAGTATCATTTGGAATGTCAGTTTTACTATATAAAATTGGAAGCTCGATTGGACCAGCGATTGCCGCAATATACATGCAAACACATCAAGAGGTGATTGCAAAAGGAGTTAATAATAGCATTAGCGGAGGCTCTTTCCCTTCGCCAATATCGTATAATCTCATATTTCTAACAGCTGCATTAGTTTCGACCGTATCTATTTTACTTGTTATAGTATTAAAAAGAAAGATAGCTATGACCAAACGGCAACCATTGGTTGGCTCACAGAAACATATCTGATAGAATTTATTTATTTCCTTACTAAGGCGATAGTTCGTCATACAGTATCATTGTGATTTGAAAGAAGTCATATCAATGGAAAAGCGATACTTTAAATCCGCATATGAAAGTCTCTCGTAAGACTAGTTAACTTTCTGGATTGGGATGACTTCTACATCAGCAGTGATGTTATTATTGCCGCAAAATTCAAGCATCTCCTAAGTTTCGGCAATGCCCCCGATGTTTGAGCCAGAGAGGCTGCAACGCTTGAAAATAAAGCTAAAGGCAGCTAGGGCATGGGGCTTGGTCGGTGCTCCAACTAGGGTCATGTTACCGTCACATTGGAGTAATCGTAGGTATGTATTAATGTCATGCTCGGCGTAGACAGCATCGAGGATAAAGTCGAAGCTACTTTTACGCTTGCGCATCTGATCGCTATCACCTCCAGATAACTTCCCATAGATGCCCATCTAGATCTTTAAAGTATCCTGAATAAATCCCCCAAGGGCGCTCACGCGGTTCATCTGTTATTGTTGCTCCAGCTGATTTTGCTTGCTTTAGTAAAGCATCTACCTCTTCTTTTGTATCTGTAAGATACCCTAGACTGAATTCTGTAGAACTTTCTTTCCCAATTTTTTGATTAGCATCTTTGGCGAGTTCTGTTCGGGGATACAAGGAAAGCAATAATCCGTTTTGTAATTCAAACATTGCTATTGTCCCATCTGCTCCTGAAACTTCATCATGATATTCAGTTGCAACAATTCCGTTTGATGGCAGTCCCAATCCTTCACGATAAAACGCGAGCGATTTCTCTAAATTATTAACGCCTATTGTTATCACATTGATGCGAGATTTCATAATATTCTTTCTATTCTAGAGTTTATGATTATATAAAATAAATCTTATTATTAGGTAAGAGATACGTAAATCCTTACACAGCTAAAACTGGATTCATTTGATGATAGGTGAATACTATTATACACATAGTTGGATGCACACTCTCCTCCCTCTTTGTTCCTCTTTATCCAAACTTTTATTTATACCATTATTCTGTAGTTTACTCTTGCAACGAGTTTAATCAAGACCCAGATACTATGTTACCTCAAGTTTCGCTCCAATTATCTCTGTATCTATAAAGTTTTGGAAATCAGGATTAAACCATTTGTCTGTTTCTATTTGTCTCCATGTTTCTTTGATGGTTCCTCTTCTAAAGATATGTCTCATCCATTGCGCCCAACCTGCCCATTCATTATCATCAAGTATATTTCTTTTATGCATCGCATATGCATGGGAACATATCCACAATATATAAAAAGAGTGTGCATCCTCTCGCGATAGGTTTATTTCACTATCTATCACTCTTCGTATCGATGGGTCTTCTGTGGCACGCTCTACCATCTTGAGAAACTTTTCGCCCAAGTCGTTGAGACCTCTAGTTTGTGTATCTGTTGACAGACTCTGTATTTGCTTTTTTGAGAAAAAAAGCGTCAACACCATAGTTCCCACTATTCCAATTGTTTGTGCTATACTCAGCATGTCAGAAAATCCTATTATAATACCTTCAACCATTAAGCAGGATCGTAAAATATCAATAATAAGCATTAATGACTTCGAATATTATATTACTATACATACATCATAATTATTAGAATCCCTTTTCAGAAAACGTGATTAATTGTTGCTGATGCTGTTTCTCTAGCTTTCAGTCTTGCTCTTTTCATCATTATAATCAGGCCCGTTTATTTCTTGATATTACCCACCATTGAAAAGAGAGCATAGCAAGAGAAGCAGTTACAAAACTAAAATATCAGATAAATTATAATGTGATATGGCTGCAGCAGCAACAGCAACTACCACAAATACTAACACGATTCCCAAATGGAAGGCTTCTGGAGACTGGTTTGACGTCTGTAAATGTAATATACCATGTCCTTGCGAATTTGCTCAAGCTCCAACGTATGAGGAGTGTGACGGTATTCTGGCATATCATATCAAGAAAGGTAACTATGGTGATATTCCACTTGACGGTTTGAACGTATTGGCCTTAGGAAGTTTCAAAGGTAATATTTGGACTGGGGATGGATTGACAAAAGTAAACAAGGCTATCTTTTTTGATGAGAAAGCTGATGAAAAGCAGAGAGAAGCTCTCAATATGATTTTTAGTGGGAAGGCCGGTGGTTTTATGGCTGAATTTGCAAAACTCATAGGTGAAATTCGTGGAATAGTATATGCGCCTATCAAATTTGAACTTGCGGATGATCTGTCTTATTGGAGTGCAGAGATACCAGGTAAAGTTCTAGCAAGAGCTGAAGCACTAACTGGACCCACTACACCTCCAGGCAAACGAGTTCAAACTATTAACCCACCTGGAAGCGAGTTAGGACCGGGAGAGGGAGTTGCAACTTGGGGAAGATCCCTTGCTGATGAGGCTGATGCAATGGGCTTTAAATGGGCAAGGAAAGGAAAATCAAGTAAGCATATTCCTTTTGATTGGAATGGTCCATAAGCCTTTTTGACATTCTGAACCATCAGAATAGCAGCAGTTTAGAAAACCCTAATTTTGTCATTTCAGTCTCATTCATCGATTGTGTTAATAAAGCGGTAACATTACTTTATTCATTCTTTTTTTATCTTTATAGTTTACACAGATTTATTTAAGCGAGCTTTTCCTACTCTATATTCTTTTTAATTATTTTGAACCAATCTTTTCTTTTTACATCCATCTTTCTTTCTTTCCATTAAGTATTTTTTAGTTTCTTGTAGGCTCAAAGTGAAGCTCAACTATTCCAGAGTCAAATGGCGTAGATTTTATCATAGTATATTTTTGGACATCTTTTAAATCCTTGAATATTGCCATGCCGCTTCCAATAGCGGCAGGTTCGATTAACAAATGAAACTCGTCAATAAGTCCTGCATTTATTAAGGAAGAATCAAATGTAGCCCCACCATACACGATGATGTCCTTACCACTTTCACTCTTTAGCTTCATGATTTCGTCAGTAAGGTCACCTGTAGCAATATTAGTATTTACCCACTTTGATTTTTTTAGCGTTTTTGTAAAAACAACTTTTGGTGTTTCTATCAACTTTTTTGCAAATGCATACGATGGATCACCAGGTTTTGTCATCATATCTGACCAATACGAAATGAAACCATCTGTCATTTTTCGTCCTAAAATGATTGTGTCAACAGATTCAATTGATTCAAATATATAATTTTTGAGCTTATCATCAAAGTCCCAAATCATCCAGTCCATCTCACCATTAGGTCCTGCGATGTAGCCGTCTATCGACATTCGCACTTGCAGCTTTAACTTTCTCAACACCATTTTGTTATTTGTCATTTGTTGAATAAAGAATCTCTATCTTAACTCAATTACTATGTCTAAAGAACCCAAAACTTTGTTATACTGATTTATCTAATCTAAAAACGAACATTCGAGCACTATGGTCAAACAAAGTCTATGATGGCGTAGGGAAAGTCAGATAGTTATCTGTTAAAGACCATAACCAAGACGGATAGCAGATTACATGAAAATGTTGAATTATTTTGTGTTTTCTTGTTGATCGTAAATCGTCGATTTTTGGTCATATCGACTGTTAATGTCCTCCATTTTCCCAACTGAGCCAGATTTGGGCTATTGCACATTGTTTCGCAACATTTCTTAATACTACGGTATATCGAGATCAATTGATTGCATGCTGGAGTGTAGTAGCGGCGTTACCATATTAAACCATTGTAATAGCAACTTTCCATTAGTTCAATTTTATTTGTTTACAAATTTGTGTAGAAGTTGGCACATCTCCGATTTTTTTGGCACAATCCTGACTTTAGATTTATACTTACGAAAGCGACTTTCGAATACTTCTGCTGCACAAGGGGTAACTAGTATTAATTCGTGTTCTTCTTCTTTTCGTTTCAATGCCTCAATAAAGACATTTCGAATAAATTCATCATTAAAATTGTAACCGATGACTAACCATGTTTTTGTATCTTGCAAATCTTGTCTAAATCTACTGAACAAGTTGAACCAAGGATGCAAATACAAATCCTTCTGCTGAATAGGATAGAGCATAAATTCTCCTTTCACCTTCCTTTTACCATAAGTCGATGTCATAGAATCTAACTTTATAATTTCTCCATTATCCAATCCAAACCAATCTAATGAGCCATGTAATTTAATCAAATTTAGGACGCTCCCGTCTTGTTTTTCAGTATTCAAGACTGAAATATTATTGGCATCAGTTCTCCAAAGATCATTTATAGTTGCAATGCCTTGCCAATATGTTTCTATTACTTTATCATAATTGGTAGTATAGATCGAACAGTAGCAGGGATACAAATATTCTTTGCCGTCTTTTCCCTTAACTTTTTGAAACTTGTATTTGGTGCCCAGTTTATCAATTAGGTCACTATAAATGCAGGTAATTTGTGAGTCCTTAGAATTCTTTATCTGACATTTTCGTCTTACGAACGCCCTATATTTTCTTAATAATTTCTTTGCATATATATCATCATTACTTGTGTAGATCGTATCTGTGGGGTCAATTCTGATTTTTGATACAGCATATGTAGAAGCAAAGCCGAGATCAGAATATTTCGCATCCTCTGATATAGTTTTAAGCACGGAAAAAATCGATTCTAAATCGGCATATCCATATGCATTCGTCACACTGACTTTTATAGAATGGTAGAGTTTCTCAGCTGCCTTATCATCATCATTTGTTGATTCGTTAGACGGTTTCAATAATTCTTCCTCAAATAGCCTAACAAGATCTATCATAGTCGGAAGACCAAACGGTGCGGATGCCCCTGATCCGAGAAACAATAAGATATCTTTCAATATGAAACGAAATAAAATTGGCTTTATTTGAATTTATTTTAGTCTAAATTGTCAAAACAAGCGATTAGGTGTTATATCGTTAGTTCTTTCCATTCCAAGATCATGTGTGTTTTTGTTTTTCAGTTGGGTAGTATCTACACACTGGACTTTTCTGAAGCACATCATCAACTGCTGTACCATTAGTCAATAGATGAAGTTTCATCCCATAACACTCTTTTGCTAATGATAATGCTTGTATATTTTCGCTTTTGTCATCTGTTTGGATCCTGACAAGTTGATTTCAACTGGGATAACTACAGCAACAAGCGAGGCAGATATTGCGATTTGTCCTACTAAAATATGCTTAGTTGTAGCTGCATCGAATGATGCAACTTTAGGCCCACAAAAAATATTTTTTTCCAGAAATGGTGGGGGAAGTTAATCTCCGAGCTTTAGGTTTCATGCCAAATAGATATTCCCTCAGTCATTAAAGAGAAATGAATAATCGTCTATAACTGCATTATCTGTAATGATTTGATACTGCTTTAGTGTATCAAACATGACTTGACGGTTTTTGGGTTCGTTATACGGTAGATATACTCTGTCTTCTGTTGTTCCATAATCAGTTTCATATGGACTAGATACTATTATCTCCGGCTTCTTTCCCTCGCAATTTCTTTCTATCAAAAATTCCTTGAGTGATTTGATAACACAGAGGTATAGTAAATGCTTGGTTTTTTCTAATGCGAATCGACTCGCCTCTTCTTGCGATTTAGGTGTTGGCATAACTAATTCATTTGGAACTGTTTTATCTAGTTCAGTGATCTTGTCTATAAGTTCCTGCTGTCTCGATTGTCTGGAATTCATTTCTTGACTACTCTATCGACCCAGATATTAATAAGTATTGCTACTGGTAGCAATACATTTAACTAGATTAGTATATTACTACCGGGATGTATACCAACGTGGTTGATATGGGAGAAAAGACAAGTCTAACCCTGAACACTCCAGACAAGGCATCGCTAAGAACAACAGTTCCAATGTTCATAGTAAAGCAATGGGGTTTACAAGTAGGTCAAGAATTAGACTGGTCATTAGAAGTATGTAAAAATAATAATGAACTTGTTGCAGTAGTAAGAAAAGCAAAGGCAAAACCAAAGGCAGAGGCAGAGCCAGAGCCAAAACAAAGGAAGTCTAAGAAATGACTTGCAGTGATATGCTCGCGTTTGCTAAATTTAAAAATCGAGGCTGGCTGACTACAGATGAACTGGCGATGGAAAAGGAGGTCCGTCAGTTTATCGAGGAGGAAAAACATGCCCATGACATCCATTGTGATGTCGAAATATCTGCAATGTCTGACGAGCAGTTAAGGGAACTACTCGAAGGGGCTAGACGACGTATGAAGGCAAGGCCAAAGAAAAAGGAAAAACTGCTTGCCAGTATGAGACGGCAAATTCTGACGAGACGTTAGTAGTAAAAAACTACTAAGTAGCAACATTAAACAAACGTCTCGTCGACTTTTACCAGTAGATACTCGATTGCTGTCTATCAGTCATGTCATGATTGTTTATTGCTCACTTGCCTGCTTTACTGCCTCTTTCTCCATGTCTTCGGCAGCTTGATCCATATACTTCCTGTTATCCACTGGCGTAAAGTTCCCTCTTAATTTCTTAAACTGGTCTGTCAAGAACCAATCAAATTCACCATTTTTTGACTCTGTAGTAACTCTAAGTTTCATGACCTTTACTTGAGCCGGATTGTTGCCAATATATTCAGCAAGCCCAGTAAGATGCACGTCTACAAGACCGATAGCTTTGAGTTCAACCATAAGTCGATATGCCTTGCTACGACTTATTTCTAGCTCCTCTGCTAACTCACTTGATCTAATCACTCCATTATGATCTAACAAGGCAATAAGTGCCTCTACCCGTTCAATCCTGGCAGTAGACAGCACTGTTTTAACGACTATGGGAATATCATCCGTGGTAACATAGTTGCGACCTGTGATTAGCGCATGACCTCTAGCCAGATTCTTTAGAACCGTTGCAGTCCTCTTAACATCCTCCCTTGGGCCTACAAAATACTGATAGCCCTCGTTTTCAGTACTGTCTGCATATGACGCATGTTCAGGAGTATACACCGCGCCTTCACGTCTTAGATATCCCAGTAGTTTGGCTAACTGGACTATGCATTTCATTGCCTCTCTCTCATCCTTGCATGGGTTCCAGGCCATTTTTGCCAGGTTAGAAGAATTAGGCGACCTAAACGATAATGTTGGACCAATCTCAAACCACGTAAGGTAGTCAAATAACGCCTCTCGAACAATGCTATAAGCGGTGTTAAAGTCTTCCTGGTTGGTTATATACTTCAATATTTGGTCGTCACTTGTTTCTTTGAATGGTAACCTGAAAAAGTACAGTTTGGGCCCAAGACCGCTTAACACCTTATACACTGGACGCGGAATATCTATGACTGCACCTACCCAGGTAAACATCGTATCGCCGTAACCTCTATGTCCATGTGCGCCAGAATCTGATGAAAGGCCATGACCGTCGGCTATTCTAATGATGTTGTTTAATGTCGATTTCAGTTCATCCTCTCTTACATTAAACATGGCCGTAAGCTCTGGAGTTAGAAATTGCTTGTCCTTTATCTTTGGTAACATATCAATAGCCTGTAACTCGTCTTCCGAATCTACAGTAGTTGTATGAGATACCCAAGCCTTTGGACTAAAACTATCTGTATAGTATGTATAAATCCATTTTGACAGTAGTGTGATATCTACAGTTTTGCCAGAACCAGGACGTCCCAAAAGCACGGCGATTAGTGGCAACGTGCAGTCTTCAATGTTTAGAATTCTTAGTGACGATAGCTCAAACTCAAGACCAGGCCATATCTCAGGCATTTTCGCATTAATAGTGCCTCTTAAATTCCGATATTTCTTGTCAAGTATAATCTGCCATTGTTCCAGCGTTAGGTATGGATTGGCCTTTCTAAGGTCGTTTATACCGTCTAAAACAGTCTTTTCTTGCTGCTTTTGCACTTCGATGTTTGCTTTCTGTTCCTGATACTGCTCCTCAAGATCATTCCAGATTGCTATGGTAACGGCCGCACTACATGCCTTGATATCAAAGTTTTCTGGTAATCCACTACGGCCCCTCTTTCCTACACACTCGGCAAGTTTACTCTCTAGGCCTTTTTCGGTTCCAACAAGGTCTTTTAGACTGAACTTGGAAAAGATCATTATACTGCTGCCTAGCGGATCGTTGCTAGGTGATATTCGCAGCGTTAAGTTTTGATCCTGAGTAAGGAGTTCGGTAACCTGCATCCTTATTAATTCCGATGTCAGTTGAATGTTTCTACGGATTGGCAGCCCTCCACGTCTACCTGAAGAAGACATCTTGTTACTATCTCCTCCTCCTACTCCTACTCATAGGTCTAAGTATAAGCCTGGGTTTAGCCTTGGCCTTAGCCTTAGATTGTAACAACCATTTATAGAAACCAGGGGTTCGACACTCAGCAGTAGCCATCAGTATCGCGGCAGTGCTACTAACATCAACTACAGTAAATTTGTAATTCCAAGGATGGTTCTGAACCTCCGCTTCTACGACTCTGGCAATGTCGTCGTCTAAGCCCTGAACTTCTTGGCCTGCCACAAATGGCTGCGAAATCTCGTAAGGTTCAACTACCATCTTTGGCGAGTAACACTTCCAAAAGTCCAGATCTTCGCTTGGTTTTATTCAGATAGATTTGTTGTTTTATCTCCTCTATTGTGCTGCTTTCACAGAGAACTTTGGATTTTACAGATCTTAGATTTGAACGCCAAATCTCTTGCAGTTCTTTATCATAGTCTGGCAGGATTTGAAAAAGTTTATCTTCGTCTTTATGAATATTCATTTTGATACAACCTCTTGTCTGGTCGTTGTGTCGAGTGTCGTCGGTCTGGCGTCTGGGGAACGTCAGCATTATTCTTTAACTTTAATTTTGCCAAACAAAAAGGACAATCTTCGATTATATCAGCTAGTAGTTTGAGAAGTTCTACGGAATCTTTCATTGTATCAAAATTCCTATCACAGATCAATTTGTCCATCTCGCCTCCTCATCTCACCTTCGTAATCTTAGACTACGTTGTGGTCGTATCACAACAGACGTATGACAGGCAGGACAGCAGGCAAAATTTCTAGTCCCACAGTATACCCACCGATACTCACATCTTTGGCATTTAGCCTTAAATCCCGGTTTTTGAACCATACAAGGTTCAAATCTTGATGCTAGTGTCCCTTTCATTCTTTTTATTTTCTCCTTATATTCAGTAAGCTATAAATTCTGTAGTAACATAAAAACACTGTAGTTACTTGAAAGAATTAAAAACAGAAAGAAAGTCGAAATCGAGTTACGTTCCTAGCAGAACTATAATTAGTTTTATGAAGAATCTGTTACAATTTGGCAAGGAAATGGAAGAACTGACGACTAAAATTAGTGCGGCGGGAGGACTAAACAATGCACCTGCTGTCGATATTGAAAAGTATGAAAAGTTGAAGGCTGAAAGGAGAAAACTAGATAGAAGGAAGGTAGACATCCTTAACAGATATATCTTCCCTAGTATGGCCAATCTAACTATATTTCTTGAATATATCGCCCAAAGTTATAGGAAAGGCGGCGGTGGATACATAAACAGAATATTTGAGGAGGATCTTGAAGCGCTATTTCTTGTAAAGTCTATTGTGGACAAAAAGAGGGAGGGATATTCGATATTCCGGAGGCTTATCGATGCGATCTGCACCTTTGATGTGAACATTTCCTATATAGATCCCAAAAAGATCAAAAAGTTCGAAGATGTAGAGATCAAGGACATAAAAACAAAACCTATCGGCAATTTCAGGCTTATATTATATGATATAATGCAGGAGTCAATAAATAACCATATGACAGCAATAGCACCATACATATTCAATGATGGATTATTCATAAACGAGACATTAGGCCCTGATATAGCCCGAGCACGTGCTTGGACAAGAATGATTGCCCGTGAAGCATATATGGACTTGAAATTTGACAAAGAGAGAAGACCAGCATTGTTCTAAGGATTATCATATACAGAAATGTTTGAATCTAGCAAACCAATAGGCCGTAATAATCACTGTGGTGCAGTATTTTATTTCTGTGTTCATTCTTCGGTAGGACATTCTATCACAGATTCCTTTAGAATATATGAATGGAAGAAAGGCCGATGCGGTTAATGATTATCCAAATTAAGAAGAGACAGAACGGTCTTTTTATAGTCGGGTAGCCCGACATTAGCAGCATCTGCAACAGCAAACTTGAACAATCTTTTCATGATAAAATATGGCTGCAGCATTGATTGAATTTATAGCGAAAAAGTAGGTTAATGTCAGTTAACTGAATAAACCAAGCTAGTTTATTGCTATTTAACCTAGTTTAAATACTAATTTGTTGCGGTTTTACATGTATCTCGTAATGATATAGATATTGAATTGATGTATCTATTAAGACATCGTCTTCGTCATATTCCCTAATATAATAATCAGGAATTACATACGTATGCTGTTTATTACAACTTAGCACCGTCATAGATTGATTATCGATGGCAATCACGTTTCCTATTTCGATCAAATCACTTGTTTTCACTCGTTTACTCATTAATTCATTCAAGTTACATGACAGTTTAAACTGAACTGCAGTTCGAGATTTTGATTCTGCCTTTATTTGTGCATCTGAATTTATCTTAGCTTCTGGTTTTTGATTATCTTCATTTTGTTTCGAAAATATTCTTTTTCTATTATATGTCGAATGCAGAGGTTTTTGTGCAGCTGTATTTCGGATTTGAATAATTTCGTTTTCTTTCTTGTCAGTCTCTGTCCATATGACGCCTAGCACCATTTTTCCAAAAATCAGCGCTAACGTTACGACAGAACCCACCATAACACCGAAGATTATTGCAGTGTCCAACCAGGTCCCTTATTTTGTACATTACCATATTGTATACCAAAATAAATAGATTACTGGATAGACTTAAATACTGATTTTTAAGATTAGCAAGCTTTATTTAAGCATCGATAATTATATTCAGTCCGTATTAAATTATGGCTTTAATCAAAAATACAATTACCACAGATTTTTCCGTATCTATTATCATTTGATAGGCAAAGGAAATACTTTGAAATCAAATTCATTAACAGACCATTGACACCTAAATTCAAATTATTTACTTTCTAATAAGGGACACTCAATTTGCTAGACACCTTCAGTAGACTATTATTTATACTTTGTCGTAGTAACGAATTAAATAGAGGATACCAACTCCAGACAAATTTTTATTTTTATCACTACATTTCTACAAATGCATTATAATCACATATATTTTTTCAAGCATTCTTACATGAATAAGCTAAATTAAGTTATCAATGTATAAATAATAGTTCTATGGTGTATGCTAGATTAGTATACACCATTTAGTTATGTTAACGGTAACGTATAAAACAAGAATAACAATCAGAGAAATAGATAGCTGCTTGAAATAATTGTGACAATAAGATAATATTTGTAATGATCCTTTGTGTTTTCATTGCGAACTGTATGTAATTGGTGTAATAGTTATTAAACATGGTTTTATAATTTTATCTATATATTGGTTATATTTTTAATATTTCATATCTATAATGTATAAATACTTGCGTTTATATTCCGAATACTGAAATTACTTACCATGTCCATAAGGTTTTTATTCATCTGTTAGATACAAGCGATTATACCAAAAAAATAGTGAGTGACCCATGTGGACACAATAATACAGTTAGCAGTACTGATGACAGGAACATTAGGTCTGGCAATTCCTTTTGGATTATACATTGCCAGAATGATATCCTTCGAAATGAGACCTCTGGAAAAGACGCTTTCAAAAGTAGAAAGTGAATTTTACAGGTTAGTTGGAATTGATGCAACCAAACAGATGACATGGAAGCAATACTTCTTTGCTCTCTTTCTAACGAACATGGTAGTAGCAGTTTTTATTATTTTGATCTTGACATTTCAAAATTATTTACCATCACATGAAAACTTCAAAGGATTATCATTAGATCTAGCATTTAATACAGCAATTTCATTTGTAACGGATACTAATCTACAGCATTATGCTGGAGATCAGCAACTCTCTAACCTATCGCAAATGATCGCCATTACATTTACTCAGTTTGTAGCTCCTGCCTCAGGAATTGTGGGCGCTTTTGCATTAATCCGATCATTTATTAGAAAGAACTTTGGTTTAGGGAATTTTTATGTTGATTTTATAAGAGTAATATTAACACTACTACTTCCTGTAGCGGTAGTTTCATCATTAGTACTAATGGCAATAGGAGTTCCGCAAACCCTTAATACAACTATAACTGCACACACTCTGGAAGGTAATAAACAAGATATTAGAGTTGGTCCTGTAGCTTCTCTACTTGCTATCAAACAACTTGGTAGTAACGGCGGAGGTTTCTATGTTGCGAATTCTGCCCATCCGTTTGAGAATCCTACCGGTCTTTCAAACATGTACGAAATGTTTTTGATGTTTGTAATTCCTTTGTCGTTTCTAATTGCCTTTGGTAAACTCATAGGCAAATGGAGAGGCGTGTCGATATTGATTGCTATACTTATTTCATTTGGCAGTCTACTAATATTAGCATTTAGTGCAAACAGTGGACCATCTCTATTAGAAACAAGATTTGGAAATTTTGGTAGTACTCTTTTTAATGCCATCTCTATCACTACAAATACCGGGGCGGTGAATTCTTCACTTTCTGGAATGTCATCGAATGCAATAATGTCCTTCTTAATTGCAATGTTTGTTCAAGCTATTCCAGGTGCAGTTGGAACAGGTATGATGACTATGATTATGTATGTTGTTATAACACTCTTTGTAGTAGGTCTGATGGTAGGTAAAACGCCCGAATTTTTAAGCATGAAAATTAGTCCAAGAGATGTAAAATTGGCAGTATTTGTATTCTTGAGCCATCCTGCTATAATATTAATTCCTACTGTAATTGCATTTGCAACTGGGAGTACTCAGGCTATTATGGGAAGTACTGGTGGAACAGGACACCATATAACACCTATGGGATTTACTCAGACTTTGTACGAATATACATCGGCAGCTGCAAACAATGGTTCTGATTATTTTGGTACTTCAGCAAACACTCCATTTTGGAATATTTCAACTGCAATAGTAATTTTTCTAGGCAGATTTGTTCCAATTGGACTGATGTTAGCAATTGCAGGTTCATTTACAGTAAAGGATAGAAGAGAAGTCATTGAACCAATCAAAACGCAAGGACCAGTATTCATCACAGTATTGGTTGTCGTAACCTTTCTACTTACAGCTGTCACATTCTTTCCATTCATTGTAATAGGACCATTTTCACTTTAGCAGGGTGTATTAAAGTAATGAAATTATTTAAAAATAATAATAAAATGAAAATGAATAAATTTAATCAAAAAGATGATGACAAATCAACCCTAGGCAATGATAAGAATGTCAGCAACATAATGAGTACTAAAATTGGTAATGGAAATAACAATGGCAAAAGCATAATTAAAGGTGCATTAGATTATATAAATAAAAGAGTAATTGTAGACTCTATAACTAAACTTGACCCACGATATTTAGCAAAGTATAATCCAGTCATGTTTACGGTAGAAGTAGGATTTATCGCGCTCCTTGTCATAGCA
>JARBAU010000249.1 GCA_029237525.1 Nitrososphaerales archaeon
AATGAAGGGCAATTCATCGGATGTGTCTGTTGTAGTCGTTGCTGTTGTGGAGATGACATCGATATAGACTTTAGTTTTTCTACATTCAAATAAATGGGTCTGTGGCCAAAAACGATAAAGCAAGAAATCATTTTTGTAAGAAAATCATTCAGCTGATTACGCAGTTCATTTCTCTTATATTCAATGCCTTGAGGACCATACTTGCCCATCTCTAGCAATTTTTTCTCGTCGCATACATGTCTAGGAGGCTTATCTAATAATAGCGATTTCATTCCTTCATCTTTGTTATTATGTGCAAAATCGATCCAATAATGACAACATTTGTAACAGAGTCGGCCTCTCAATCCAAGGTTTCTATTTTTTTCATATAGGTCCTTATGTCTAAGATGAAGCGTAGCTACTTCATTAATAAATTGGCTATTCGTGATCGTGTTTGACATATCTACTGCATTAACCGATGACCCTAATTGATTTTGGCCAAAGATATTTCTTAGCTGAACAAACTCACGCAGCAAATCAAAGATTTCTTGATCTATTATACTCCCTTTTTTAGTAGGTCCTGATGGAGATTCTTTTCCTGTTTCTTCAGCATAAGCCTTACTTGTAGCGGAACGAGGATTATTATTAATTATCTTTGGAAAAATTTGACTAGATGTGCTGTAATTGTCACTGCTGTTCAAACGACTATTGCGATCATGTTGGAGGTTATCTTCATTTACATTATCTGGATTATGATTAAATCGCCTTATGTTACTACTACTACTCGAAGTATACCATCCTGACGTGATATTCATTTGAGTTCTAGTCTGGTGTGTATTAGTACTAATTGGCTCTCCAGAACCAATATGTTTTCTTCTAATATGTCTTTCTACGCTCCAATGCCTAGTAGGCGACAACTCCGTACAAATTGGACAAATCCACGGTGTTCTCAAGATCATATCTAATTAAGTGTATGGTGCACCGGTGTCACACTAACTCACTGTAATCCCCATTCAATTTTGCTAGAATAGAACCTATCAACCAGTCAATTCTATTCATGAAAATAACATTAGGTAATAGTAATGATTTATTGTTTAACTTGAATAAGGATATGAAACTTTTATAGCTATAGAATACCATTATTCCCATGCGCAGACCAGATTGGGATGAATATTTCATGCTCTATGCCGAGATAGCCAAACTTCGCTCAAACTGCATGACTAGGCATGTGGGTGCTGTAATTGTTAAAGAAAATAGACAAATTGCAACTGGGTACAATGGGACCCCATCAGGGATCAAGAATTGTTTTGAAGGGGGCTGCCTAAGATGTAAAGAAAGGATTCTGGGGAATGTTAGATCTGGTGACCAATTAGATAGATGCCTGTGTACTCATGCAGAAGCAAATGCAATAATGCAGTGTGCGTTATTTGGTAATGCGGGAAGTACGAAGGGTGCCACGTTATATACCACATTTACTCCATGCATAGAATGCAGTAAAATGGCAATCGGCGTTGGCATAACAAGAATAGTAGTTCTTGACAATTATCCGGAAGATGTGACAGAAATCCTAAAAGAAACAAACATTCAGATGACACATCTACCATACAATAATCTGAGTAAATGGATATCATTAATCGATCCAGATCCAGAGGCTTCAAAAACTCCCCATATTTAAGTTTCTATCCGTAGTAGTTTGTACAGATCCTCAACTAATCAAGAATAGAATTTTATTACACATCATTAGGCTTTAATTAAAGTAATGAATAGCAGTAAGTTCAATATATCGTTGACCGAGTCTGAATGGCAAGTAATACTGAATTCATTGAGTAACACGATATTCAATGAAGAGCTAACAGATGAGGCCAGAAAAAGCGCAAAAGAACTTTTTCTAAAATTACAAAAGCATCTTGGCATTTAAATCTAATAGGCATGCTTTAGATAGTATTATAGAACCAAAGGATGTGCCAAGAAGAAGATACGAATGTTATTAAGTCAAGTATACACGTCTGATTCCCGTTAGTATGAATTATGAGATTCGTAACCAAATGCAACTACTCGACGTAGGATAAATCAAGTACAGAAGTCGGCTAGATTCATCTATTATTTATGCTTGATCTAGTCTTATGGATTGTGTCTAATACCATATCCACATCTTCTGCCTCAGGATCCAGTTCTAAATATAAATTAAGCATTTCCAACGCCTCCTCCGGTCTTTGATTCTTTATTAATAGAAGACCCTTGTCTCGTACTGCATTGGGATTATATTTATCAATAGCTAGGATCATTTCATTTGCGATCTCTGTGTTGTGAAGATCTTGAGACTCATAATAGCTAGATTTTAGATTATTTAGGAGCCGTACCAAAACTTGAGGGGTCGTTGCCTTTCGAACGAAATCTTTTGTAAGCGCAATATTCTGATTAGGATAAAATTGTTCTAATAATTGCTTCAGCGCGTAATCATCCATAATTCTGCCTTCATTATATGGATCTATAATTATTTCGCTAGTATCATCTTCCAAAATGTATTTTACGAGAAAATGTGCAGGAAAGCTAACTGGGTATAACTTGAAATTTAGTGTATAAGCCGTACGCATGTATAGAATCGACATTGTGATTGGAATGCCTAGTTTTCGCTCCATTACGACATTAAGAAAATTATTTAATGGATTGAAGTAGTCTTGTTCATTTCCTCGGAATCCCACAATTCTAAAGAGATAATTATTAATTTCTTCAATCATTTGTGTTGGTCTAAGTGGCATACGCTTTTTTAAGGATGATTTAAGTTCATTTCCCATCGCATCTATAGTCTCTATCGCATTCTGCACTCGTAAGTTTGGATACGCCAGTAATCTTGCCAAATGTAGTGCATACAATGATAATTCGTCAGTATTATCAGGGGCCGAGATTGCATTCGCTACGCTGATCCTCCAATCTTCGATTAAATTACGTAGGTCATGAATCGGCAATATCTTTTATTGGCGAATTTACCTACTTATAATTTTCACGCAGTAGTTCTTCACTTCATAATAATAATGAAAAGTCATAGCTGATTTTTAACTTGATTGATAGGCAAGTCATTATAACCTCAGTCTTAGAAATCGAATAACTGATTCTTATAAATATTTGAAAACGTCATAGTCGTGTTGTAGATACTTCGTTAAATAATATACGTATGAAGGATTATTAACTCGACACCAGTTATCATGGGCTAAAAAATAAGATTGGCCTAGTTAGACTATTGATGTTTTATTGTATTCTTCTCTAGTTTGCCTATACCTTCTATAATCTTCATCCACTTCTATTGCTGATGCCAATATCTTACTTTTTATTGATTTGGATGATTGCAAGAACATTTTAGTATCTTTTGGTAGGCAATGACCACCTATTCCATCTCTCGGTTC
>JARBAU010000250.1 GCA_029237525.1 Nitrososphaerales archaeon
AGGATCGAATTTGACAGGAGTTTTGTATGTACTGGACGAACCGACTATAGGATTACATCAGCGAGACAATAAAAAATTAATTTACACACTAAAAAAGCTTAGGGACTTGGACAATACCCTATTGGTCGTAGAACATGACGAGGAGGTAATGAGAAGTTCTGATTGGATGCTGGATATCGGTCCTGGCGCAGGAGTTCACGGAGGTAGAGTAGTCGCACAAGGAACCGTACAAGATATTATGCATAACGAAAATTCGATTACTGGTGCGTTCCTGAGAAAAGAACAACAAGTTTCGAATCCAAGAAATCCAAGACGTAAGACCGAGAAGTGGCTCATCATCAAAGGCGCAAAAGAAAATAACTTGAAATCTATCACGGTAGGATTTCCTCTTAATTGCATGACTGTTGTAACTGGTGTTTCCGGATCTGGTAAGTCAAGTCTAGTGAACGAAGTTCTATTCAAATCATTATCAAACCACTTTCTTGAGAAGACTCGTCAAGTCAAACATGACGGTATCAGTGGACTAGAGCATATCGATAGGGTAATCGGAATTGACCAATCGCCAATTGGTCGAACTCCTAGATCAAATCCATCAACGTATGTTAATGCATTTACCCCAATTAGGGAACTCTTTTCAAAAACGCCACAGGCCAAAACGATGGGCTACAAGCCAGGCAGATTTTCTTTCAACGTTTCTGATGGGAGATGTGAAGTGTGCGAAGGTGCTGGTGTAAAGAAAATAGAAATGCAATTTCTGCCTGACGTGTATGTTACGTGCGATCTGTGCAAAGGAAAGCGATACAACCTGGAAACCCTGAATATAAAATACAAAAACAAGACTATTTCAGACATTCTAGATATGACTGTCGAAGAAGGATTAGAATTTTTTAAGAATATTTATGCTATAGAACGGAAAATGCGAACTCTGAACGAGGTCGGATTGGGATATTTGAAACTAGGCCAACCTGCTACGACTTTGTCTGGAGGGGAGGCGCAAAGAATTAAGCTTGCAGCAGAATTATCTAAGAGAAGTACTGGAAAGACAGTTTATATTCTTGATGAACCTACAACTGGACTACATTTTGTTGACGTTCAAAAGTTGTTACTTGTACTAAATAGCCTGGTAGATAAGGGAAATGCGGTGATTATAATTGAACATAATCTAGATGTGATAGCTAGCGCAGACTGGGTCATAGATCTTGGGCCTGAAGGTGGTGATAAAGGAGGAAGAATTGTAGCCACATCAACACCTGAAGGACTAGCATCCAATGATGAGAGTATAACCGGGGTCTATTTGAGATCTAAACTGTTAGTAGATAGAACAATTACCGTAGGTGGTAACAAATAAATAATAATATGCAAATCACATCCAGAATAAAACAGTTTCCCCAGAGTCCTGGGGTATATTTGATGAAAGACAAAACCGGGAGGGTAATATATATTGGTAAAGCTAAAAATCTTAGAAAGAGAATTTCTTCATACTTTGTTGAAAAAAATGAAATATACTGGAAAACATCTAAACTAGTCTCAAAGGTTGAAGATTTGGAATTTATAGTTACTGATAATGAGACTGAGGCATTTCTTCTAGAATCCAATCTGATAAAAAAATATAGACCGCTATTTAATATCGAGCTCAAAGATCAACAGCGTTATGCTTATCTCAAAATTACAAATGAGAAGTTTCCAAGACTATTGGTAGCTAGGCGCAACAGGAACGGAGAATTCTATGGATCTGGGGGTGAAATCTATGGTCCACTTGTTCAGGGTGGCTCCAAGTTCTTAAGTGTTGGATTACTAAGAAAATTGTTCAAAGTACGGGTTTGTAATACGATGCCAAAGAGTCCGTGTCTTGAGTTTTTTATCAAAAATTGTGATGCACCATGTATAAACAATATCAGCCAAAATGAATATGGCAATAAAATTCAATCGTTACGTAATATTTTAAGTGGAAAAGAGGGTATTGAAGAATTTGTAAGTGAAATGAAATCTCAAATGGTTGTTGCTTCTCGACAAGAGCAATACGAGAAAGCAAAAGAAATACGAGATACGTTACTTAAACTTGATTCACTTAAGGTGAAGCAAAAAGTAGAATCGCTGCAGTATACAAATCTGGAAGAAGAAATTATTGGTTATAGAAGTGATTTGCGCAACGGAGTTGCGCATGTAATTATGTTCAGAAGATCCCGCGGAGTTATTAGTGATAGAAAAACCTTCGAATTCGAGCTTATTGGAGATAACAAATTAGATTCGTTTCTATTCCAATATTACTCCACTGCAAAAACTGTGCCTACTTATATTTATGTAAATGAAAAGCTGGATTCAAAATCAATTTTGGAATTAACACTTGAAAAAGCTAGTGGTCACACAGTGAATGTTATAAAAATTAGTCCGCATTCTAATTCTATACAGGGACAATTAATGGATCTTATCATAAAGAACATCAACCTACGCATGCAAAACAAATCTGATCTTGCCATCTCTGATTTAAAAACTGCACTAAATTTACCTAGCTATCCCAGAATTATCGATTGTTTTGATGTTTCAAACTTTGGAACGTCCTACGCAGTAGGGGCTTGTAGTAGATTAGTCAACGGAAAACCATTCAAAGCAGGCTATAGAAAGTTTAGGATAAAGCTTGCTGTCGCACAGAACGACTTTGCAATGATTCATGAGATTGTTACGAGGAGATACTCTTCAATAATTGACAAGGATAATCACGAGCAAATTCCAGATCTAATCGTGATAGACGGGGGAAAGGGACAGTTGCATTCAGGAGCCAACGCAATAGATCAATTGGGCTTAGAAATTCCATGTATTTCGATTGCAAAGGCTGAAGAAATTATATTTTCATATGAAAATGACAGGGAAATAAGATTACCAAAGAGCAGTTTGGCACTGAGGGTTATCCAACTTGCGCGAGATGAGGTACATAGATTCGGCCTTGCATACAACGTGAAATTAAGAAAGATAGAAAAGTCGATACATAGGCATTGATTCATTATTCATACGTCACATTGAAGTGAGACTATTACGTCACTTAGAGAAATCTTACTAATATTTAAAATATTTTTCTGGAACATAGCATCAGGTAAGATAATTTTAGTGATTCAGTATGAGCCTATCAAGAGGCAATAACAAACGTTTTGGTAGATAAAAATAAGAATAGCAAATTCCTCTCAGATTATAAATTGTCTGATATACCCAAATTGGTTATTGCTGGGGTAACTAGCGGAGTTGGGAAGACAACCATTTCGGCTGCATTTATGTATGGATTAAAGAAACAAGGTCTCGTAGTTCAACCATTCAAAGTCGGTCCTGACTTTATCGATCCCAGCTATCATACACATATCACAGGGAGAGAGTCTCGAAATCTAGACATCTGGATGATGGGGGAAGATGGTGTTTTAAATTCGTTTCATAAAGCTTGCGACGGTGCAGACGTAGCTGTCATTGAAGGATTAATGGGCTTGTTTGATGGCATATCAGGCCAGGGTGAACAAGGTAGCACTGGTGCCATTGCCAAATTGTTGAAAGCACAAGTGGTTCTGATTCTGGATTGTAGCAAAGCAGCCCGCTCTGTAGCTGCTATCGCTTTGGGTTTTCAAGAATTCGACAAAGATCTAAGAATTACAGGTGTGGTCCTAAATAATGTAGCTAGTGATAAGCACGAGAAACTACTTAAAGAGGCCTTTGAAGAGAATATCAAAATTCCGATTATTGGGCTGGTAAGACGAGATCAGAGCTTGAAGGATATCGAGAGGCATCTTGGTCGAATACCAACAGCAGAGTTGGATTCTATTGCAAAGAGTAGGCTATTGAATATTGCAAAGAGTGTCTCTGAAAAAATTCAACTCGACAAATTTGTTCAAAGCTGGAAATTGTCTTCTAAAGCCACTGTTGATGAACGAAAGTCACGAGCGCTTAAGTCGGATCTACGCGTTGCTATAGCACTCGATGAATCTTTCAATTTCTATTACGTTGACAATTTAGAACTTTTAAGAGAGAACAAAATAGATCTGATCTACTTTAGTCCTTTGCACGATATAGAGCTGCCTAAAGAATTAGATGGCATTATCATAGGAGGTGGTTTTCCAGAGATTATGGCAAAGGGACTTGAAAAAAACAGGTCTATGATGGATTCCATCAAAAAGTCTGCGGAGAATGGCCTTCCTATACTCGCAGAATGCGGAGGGTTGATGTACCTGACCAGACGCTTGTACGAAAATGAAGATGAAAGTAGTAGAAGGTGTAACCTGGTCGGATTGATAGACGCTGAAACGCAGATGGGTTCGAAACTGACCTTGAATTACACAGAGGCAAATTCAAATGGCTCGATCTTGGGACGAATTGAGTCTATAAAAGGGCATGAATTCCATTACTCTAGAATAATAAATGTACCAGATGACTCGAAATTCGCCTTCGATATGAAGCGAGGTTCAGGCATAACCAACAATCGAGATGGACTTACCACATATAATTGCCTTGCATCCTACACCCATCTTCATTTTTCTGACGAGCGGCTGTTAAAAAATCTAACTGCATCTTTTCGGTCATATAGAAGAAGATAAAAGTCAAAGTGCATTCTGAATGACATAGCATCGAAATTTAATTTAAAGATCGATACAAATTACACGGTTTGAGAATCATATCCAGGGTTCTCAATAGTTTGGCGTTCTAAGAAATGTCTACTTTAACATGTCGTCAGATCTCTAATAGTATAATATATCAAACCTAGACTTGAGGACTAGATTCGTTATCTTAGATCAGCCATAGTTTTGTTTTTAGATTCGACTTCCAACTTAAGAGCTTGGTTCATGTTGTTTTCACTTTCGAAAATGTCTTTTACCAAGAATTTGCTTCCTATCAGAGCACCTATTCCTCCAAATATTTCCTTATGTTCAAATCGAACCAAGGTCTCACCTTCGTTACTTAGTCTGAAAATACGTTCGCCATCCAATAAACCAGGCATGAACGCTTTTCCGTGCCACCTGAGCTCACTATTCGGTGAGACGAGAGTTACAACAGGAGTGTATTTTCTTATCCTTTTCTTTGGAGTCACTATTTTCAATTCTAATTTGGATCCAACTTTCAAGTCACCCTTAATTTCTTGTATAAACGGATTCCATCGGGGATAACTTCGGAAATCAGTTAGCACATTCCAGACATCAGCTTTAGTAGCTTGAATGGTTATTTCTGTGGATATTTCCTTCATCTTTCCTCATAATATTATTTTCCGCATAAGTACTATTTAATTATCTAATTTCTAATTATTGGTGGATTCGGAGTGTATTGCTTTGAAAATTCTATCCTAACTTGAGGTCGTGACAAAAATTTTGTAAGAACCGATTTCACCGAAAGCTTATTTTAAGCTGAGAAATTCTATGAGATAATTGTCACATCATTCAGATAAAGGGATAGCAGTTCTGGCAATAACAAGACATGGGCTGGAAATTGCACGGGTTATTAGACAAAATCTTAAAGTTCAAATATATTCACCAGTAAAATTTAGTGATTCCGATAGTAATGTCGAATGGTTCACTGAACAAACCTCAAAGGTTGTTCAAAATTTATTCTCTAATAGTCGTGCATTGATATGCATATTTTCATTAGGGGCAGTTATTAGGCTAATATCCCCACATCTCGGAGACAAAAAATCAGATCCTGCAGTTATTGTTATTGATGATAAGGCAAACTTCGTGATTAGTGCACTCTCTGGCCACTTAGGAGGCGCAAATTCCATGACTGAACAGATTGCATCCTTTTTTCCCCATGCCAAGGCCGTGATAACAACTGCTGCAGATGTAAACGAGACAATAGCAGTCGATCTTGTGGGAAGAGAATACGGATGGGAAATCGAGAACAGTGAAAGTATCACAAAAGTAAGTGCGATGATGGTAAACGATGAAAAGATTGGAGTATTTCAAGATACTGGTCAGAATGACTGGTACAAGGTCAAGCTACCACCAAACGTACACAAGGTGAATTTTCTAGAAGAGATTAAAGCTCCAGAGTTTAAGGGCGGTTTAATCATATCCGAAAAAGTAATCAAAGACCGCGATATATTAGAAAAATCTGTTATATATAGGCCCAAGAGTTTGGTTGTTGGGATTGGATTGCATTGGGATACTACTAGTGACACTATATCGGAAGGCATCCAAGATATTTTGCTGAAAAATGGCTTGAGTCTCAAGAGTATTAGAAACATTTCTACGCTTCGAAGAGAAAAGGAATTAAGTGGATTGCAAGAGTTCTCCTCGGCATATGGCATTCCAGTGCAGACTTTTGATAAACAGGAATTAGCGTCTATTCCGGTGCCTAACCCGTCTGATGTGGTGAATAAATTTGAAGGAACACATAGTGTTGCGGAGTCATCTGCGATTCTAAGCTCGAACGGACAACTAATAATTCCAAAAATTAAACTTCCGCCTAATCTAACTATCGCAGTAGCCAGAGTGAGGTTCTAAGGAATTGAAAAAGGCCTTCTTGATGATAGATCGAGGAAGCAAAGAGAATGAGGTAAAAGATGAACTCAGTTCTATCTGTTCAATGTTATTGTCAAAGTCCAATTATGAGTATGCCAGTTATTGTTTTTTGGAAGTAGTTCCCCCTTACATCGATGAGGGAATTCAAAGGTGTATAGAAAAGGGCGTGGATTCGATTACGGTAATGCCGTATTTTCTTTATCCTGGAATGAAGCTGAAAGAATCTGTTAAGATTGCAGCTCAAATCTGCTCTACCAAGAATATGAAGGTGGCAATTGCGAAACCTTTAACTTTTCATTCCATTATGCCTCAGATAGTCCTCGAAAGAATTAAGCAGACAAAAAGCGAATTCAATATAGAAGACGCAGATTCCGATTGTGATATTATGTTGATTGGACATGGAAGCAGTGACAAAAGCGCTAGACAAGCTCTCTTGTATATTGTTAATTTTTTGAGACCAAGCTTTAGGAGTGTTCAATTTTGCTTTCTAGAATTGGAGCATCCTAGTATTGCCGAAGGAATTGAATCAGCGGTAATTCAGGTTCCTGAAGCCCTGATCCTTATTCCATATTTTCTTCACAAAGGTATACATATCAAGCGTGATCTTGTACTTGATATAAAAGCATCGCTTAAAAACTCTGGATTCGGAAATGCGTATTTGGGGAAACATCTAGGTGCAGATAGCAGAATAGTAGATTTGATACTAGAACGAACAAAGGAGGTAGAAGAAAGAGCTGGATTCTACGAAGGGTCGTGATTCTGCTGTAATTAGGGGTATGTCAAACAGAGCCCTAACTATAGAACAGAAAAGTTTTGAAATAATAGACACAGAAGTTGGTCAGCATGGATATTCACAATTAGAATGGAATATAGTACGAAGGGTTATACATTCTACAGCAGACTTCGATTTTGCGGGCAGTAACGGCATAATCTTTCATAATGAACCCATAAGATCAGCACTTACGGCTATAAAGAAAAAGTGTGCTATTGTTACTGATGTGGACATGGTTCTATCCGGTATTAATAAGAATTCTACCAAGAAACTTGGCCTCAGGGCTTCGTGTCACATTTCAGACCCAAGTGTGGTTGAGGACTCGATAAGGTTGAACAAGACTCGCGCACAACTAGCTATGCAGTATGCAAGCTCAGATATTCATGGAGGAATCGTAATTGTGGGTAATGCGCCTACTTCCCTGCTTGAAGTGATAAGAATGGTACGAGAGAATGCCAGCCTCCCCGCGCTAATAGTAGGTACTCCTGTTGGATTTGTCTCTGCATCGGAATCCAAACAAGATCTACTTGAATTAGATGTGCCCGCAATAAGCAATATTGGAAGGAAAGGTGGGAGCTCCGTAGCATCATCTATTATTAATGCATTGATGCTTATACATATCAATAATTCTCAACTATAGAGTACTTGCAAAAGCTCTAAGTTGGATCAGTAGTTAAAAAAAATAATGGCATCGATGTCGACAGAATTCCAGTGCATCAGATTTTACATCAATTCATTAAAATCTAAATTTATCAATTGAGTCAAAATGACCTTTTTCTAAATTGTGGAATGCAGAATCTTGTGAATATTGCGGCAAATCTAATGTTATTTCGAGTAAATCTAAGTTTGAGCAATTCATTGCAGGCCTTTCATTGTGATTTCAGTACGAGACTTAATATATCTCAGGATTCAGTTTTAATGTTGCGTAAATACCCCTTTGGCTTATTTTCATTAACAACATCAGCTTCCCAAGACAATACGTACATACACACACTCATATCCCGAGATCGCCTTTGGGATACTTGCTACAGATTGTTCCGTCAAATTCGAACATAATAATTTCAATTTCAAGACCA
>JARBAU010000024.1 GCA_029237525.1 Nitrososphaerales archaeon
AATATCCAAATTAGATTATATAGGATATTCTGATCAAATCAAGTATAAATATTCATAAAAAAAGTGTTTTCTATTTTAGTTGTGAGGAGCTCCAGATAATAAATAATACCTAAAATGACATGATATCTATACGGACTGCATGGGAGTATTACTTCAGGCCCATTATTGGATACATATTTAGAAACACAAACGTCTGACGTAAATGATCCCATGGTCTAGATCCTCCCAACATTCTTACAGATGCACTTATTGTGGCTGCTGATTTATTGTCAAATGTGTTATCTCCATATGATCTTAAGGTCCAATCAATAGCATTTTTTAATACTCCTGCCACTGAATAATTATATTCTAGAGTTGCAATCAGTATGGCATCTGCATTCCTTATTTTCGATTTGAATTCTTTTACCTTTATCGACATATCTTTTTCAATATCTTGATTGAATAGAGGGATTCCATCAATTTCAAAAATTTCCAGATAAACATCTTTTGGTGACAGGTCTATAACAGCATGCAGAAGAGCTTTATCATAAGAACAACTCTTACGCTTCCCACTAATCCGAGAATTTTTAATTTATTGGTGCTTTCCAATTGGCTTGTCTACCAACTTATTTTAAACTAGATAATGAGTATATTATTATTTTTTTAATTGTATAATCACTATCTGTGTTTATCACGAGGCGCGGTCGCCCCCTGGCATATCTGTGCATTAATATCTTCTGTTAATATTATTCATTTCAGGTTCTGAATAGTTATATACATATACATATATTATCCCTATATTTTATACATGAGTTCAAAAGCTTTGATTCATAATATACTAGCGGTAGCAACGATCACCATTATACTAGTAACAATGGTGTCAGTAGTACAAACAGTAGATGCTGCATATGCGGTAACATCAACTAAAAGTGCTGATAGAACAATAACCACCAATACAAACGACATAAATTGTCAATCTAAGAAAGGAACTGCACTGAAACAGCTCTAGGTACATTAAAGTTTGTAGGTGGAAAATGTACAGCTGAAAATGGTGGAACTGTAGCAGCAGGTGGAGTCAAATCCAATTCAGGAGATATAGGAATACATGGCATTAATGGTCCAAACGGCAATTCTCATATCGGAGGAATTATCAAAAGATAGACAAGTATATGCTCTCTTTTTCTGCATAGCAATAATTGTCAGCACTAGTTCTCTATAAATTACTGTAAATCTGCAAAACAAAAGTTTACTCATTTTTATTTGTGTGAATAATGCACAAATTCAGAAATTATTCTCTATTGAATATGTGACTAGTCATGCTGCTTCCTCTCATTCATTATCAATAGCATTCTCTAAAATGGGAGATTTGATTTATAGAATTATACTTAGTTATGATGTTTAAAATTAAGTACATTTCTATAATGAGGCGCGCAAAATGAGTTCTATAGAAGAGTTCATTTATCCCCTATCGTTACTAGCTAGCTTATTGCTTGAATGAAGATAACTGTCGTTACACTCATTGGTTTATGTATAAACATGGGTGGTTATGCATTTAGTAAACTGAAGTAATAGTAACATTATTACTAGGTCACTTTTCTTATTTTACAGTTTGATATCTTTATATTAATGTCTGGCTGAGATACTACTTATAAGTCTAATAACAAAATGATTTGCTCAAGCTACATAAGTACATCATTACAATCATTTCCAGATATATGGCTATTTATAGATTTTCATATTTTTATAGTTTTACACTATCTGTTTTACTCTAAGGCTAAACACATCTTCGTCATAATATAGTTCACCTATGACTTTGAATTCCGATCCTTTTCTAAGTAATTCTCGTGGACCTTCATAATCGTAGTGACTCAATCTAGCATGCCATTTTTCGTTCACTATAACTAATGCTCCACCTTGTACGATTTTTTCAACGCACACGTCAATTGTGCTACCACTGGTCTTTACTAAATTTTCAGACAGGATAACTCTGGTGTCATCAAGCCATTGTATAGTATTCAGTTTTTCAAGCTTTTTCAATGCATCTAGTAAAACAGAATCTTTGAATGCATAGGTTTCTTGAATTATATCTATATCTAGTCCTTGCCTTCCACTTTTTGCTATTAATGTATGAATTCTTCTCGCTGCTGAATCCACCGCCTTTCTAAATCTATTAGTAGAGATGCGAGATTCAAGCGATGGCAATCCACCTATTTTCTTGTTCTTGTCATTTTCCTTATCTACTGTCCTCATTTTGGTTGAAGGATTTGTTAATCCTAGAGACGGTAGTAAAGTATCATCTTTTATGATGTCAACAATAGACGATGGCATTTTATCAACTCCTTTGCCCAATATTGTACGCTTGAGTTCAAAAGATGATATCTCGTCAGATGTCATGGGATCTGATAGGATATCTGCTCTCTGAACAGGCTTTAACGTCATGCTAATGATAGAAAGTATTTGTCTCATTTTCTCCATACGTTTATTGCTTGCATTAAGATACCGTTCATCAATAGTGTTCTTTGCTGCAAGTATTATAACCCTACCAGATGATTTTCGTCCAGTTCTTCCCCTTCTCTGAATATATCTTATCTCACTAGGTATTGGTTCATAAAACACAACTAGATCTACTTGTGGAATATCAAGTCCTTCCTCAGCAATAGAGGTCGCTACCAGTACATCAAATTCTCCATTTCTGAAAGATTGGAGAACAGTAGATTGTTCATCTTGCTGCATCCCGATGTCTAGATCTCTTTTTGCCTGGCCTACAAATCTTGATGCTTTTATTCCATTTTCATTCAAAATTTCGGCAACCTTTCTTGCAGTATCTCTATAATGAGTGAACACAAGAGCCTTTGGTCTTGTGCTAGTCTGGTCAAAGGATTTTCTAAGAATTGTATTATTACTATTACTATTACTCTGAAAAGAATGATGTTGATCTAAAAGTTCTACAAGATATTTTGTTTTAGGATGCTCTATCTTTAGACTGTTTAAAAGCGCCTGAATCTCTTTTATCCGATTATCATTTAGCAGGGATTGATGAGCCTTTCCACCATCCCTTTCAATCCTTTCTAGAAAAGCTTTTAATGATGGAGATCCTTGGCTTTCTATAAGCTCTACACAATACAGTAGGGTAAGGGCTGACGACTGTTGCATCAAGGCTGAATAAAGTGGTCCTCTTAGTTCGTCTTGGGTTAGATTTATTTTATATTGGATCTCTTCTCCCAGTTTAAGTAGATCGCTCTTAAATACCCACTGTGGATGTTTTTTTCTTAGTAGTCCTCTTTTTATAAGAAACTGAAGTTTGTTTTCAAGCATGGAACGAAGACTTGAGCTTATATATTTGTACTCCTGAGGGATAGTAAACCATTTCCAAGTCGTATCGATAGTATTGATATACTTTTTTACATCTATATCATCTTCATTCCGATATTCTATCTTTTCAATGAATAGGTTATTACAAACTTCCTCAATCCTGCCTTTTTCTGATCCAGGGCTTGCCGTCATGGCTAGAATTACAGGATGTAAAGATTGCTGAACGTAGTACTTGGCTATTAGAGTATAGGCATAATCCTTTACTGCCCTATGAGCTTCATCAAAGACTAGCAAACTAAATTCATCAAGTGATAACCTCCTCTCTATAAGGTCATTTTTGATTACCTCTGGTGTAGCAAAAACAAGTCTTGATTCTTTTCGATTCCAGATGTTCATTCTAGTTTGAGGGGAGTTCTTTCCTGTAACTATTGCTATACTATCTTCAGGCATCTTTAGTACAGAGAAAAATGATATCATATGTTGAGATACAAGCGGTTTGGTCGGAGCCATTATCAAGACTCTCTTTGACTTATAATTATACAAAAATTCTGAACAAACAAGTATTGCTATAACAGTCTTACCTAGAGCAGTTGGAAGAATTACTAGGGCATTCTTATTTTTCACAGCCTCAGATATGTTATTTTGATATAATCTAAATTCAATGCCATCCTTTTTTAGCAAAGGATGATTGAAGTATTGCTGAGATCCATTTCGCTCAGTAACTAAGTTTACCACTTTCCACTCTATAAATGAGATTACAAGAATGATTAATATTTATTTAGTGAATATCTTGATCTAAGTATTCAGATACCTATGCTAAAGAATTAGAAAAGAGGATAGAATTAAAGGTCAAGGGTCAAGGATGGAACAGTAGTCGCCAGGCCACAAAAATCAAAGAGGAAGAGAACAAAGACCGTGTATCAGTATTAAAGGTTAGATTACATAAGACTAAGGATCTTACGCATAATTACACACAATCAACTTTGATCAGCTTTGACAAATCAATATAAACAAAAGAAATAGTCAAAAAGATACTATTCGAAGGGAAATTAATCAGCAGATCCACCGCATGCACAATAACCCAATTCATCGATTCGTGAATTGCAGAATTGGCAAGATCCAAATAGGTCATAGTCCATTTCCCATGACTCCTTCCCAAATATTTGGAAATGAGTATTAATCTCCTCAGGAATTATTTGCGAAGGTTCTTTTTTATTCATTATCGCAACATTGTTAACATTATTCACTATTTCATATTTAAATTCGATCTTTGTTATCTATGTAGATAATAAACCTATGATATTCTATTAGGAATAGATTTTTTACACTAGATTACTTGTTGTACTCCCAGTCATAGGTGACATTATAGCTTACAAACATGGGTTACACTTCTGTTGGGGAGTGTATCCAAATAGAATTCAATAGAAGGGATAATCTAATACAATACACGAAAGAGAATGGATTGATGATACCATAAGCAATATTTGTAAGGGATATGGTGTATCCAGAAAGACTTACTACAAGTGGAATAATAGATATAATCAGAAAGGGACAGAAGGTCTATCAAATCTATCTAGAAGACCTCATAATATCAAGTACAAGAAGATAACGCCAGAAGTAGAAGTGACAATTCTTGATTTACGATTAACCAAAAGACTTGGATGTAACAGGATCAAGTTTCGATTAAGAAGAATCATTGGATTGTCGTTAAGTACACGAACTATATACAACTATATACAAGATACTAAATAGATATGACCTTAGCATCCTTAAGTGTAAGGCCAGAACTAGGACATACAAACGGTTTGCCATGAAACGTTTTTTGAGTCAATTCAAGCACTTATTTCCATATTATTTCTTTTTCTTAATTCTTTGAGTTGAGGATGATGAGGATTTCGATGGATTGCAAATTTGAAGTGATCTCGTACAATTTGTTGTTGTTCTTCTATTCCTGAAGTACCATCTATTATAATAAATCCTTCATTCTCAATCATGGA
>JARBAU010000251.1 GCA_029237525.1 Nitrososphaerales archaeon
TAAATACCATTGCGCTCGTTTCATCAAAAATTACAGTACAAGATATTACGAGTAAAGTGTCAATCACTTTCTAATACTTTAATTTAAATCTTAATTAGAACACTGATCCTGCTGATAACTCATGCTTATCAAGATAGACAGTTGGAAAATACCAAGTGTAGTTATCGCCCTTGTTCTATCTACGGCTCTAGTTTGTAGTCAGATGCAGGTAGGCTGGGCAATATCAAATATACATAAAAATACGCTAAATCCAGTAAGATTAGCTAACTATAAAATAAATTCTACTGCAGTTAATTCTAGTAACCTGGAAAACCAAACCTATAGCCGCCAGCTAGGAAACAATATCTCTATAAATAAAGATCAAGAGTTTAACCTATATCTTAAATCAAATCCTACGACTGGTTATGACTGGATACCAATATTTAACTCGAGCATTGTGAAATTAGTTTCTCATATCTTTAAGCCATCATCTTTGCTCATAGGAGCTTCTGGTACAGATACCTTTGTTTTCAAAGGTATGTCTACAGGAACAACTCTTATAAAGATGCTATACAAAAGAAGCTGGGAAAACAATTCTGTGGCAGAGAAAAATTTTGTAGTCAACATAATTTGAGGATATTTACTCAATTCTATCAACCTGGTGAATTGACCTCACCAACCACCATCTTCGGCCATTAATTATCATCTGTTATTTATTCTACCTTTAACAGATATTTGTGTCCTGGGTTCAACGTTACCTAAAAGATAACCATCGCCTTAACCGCCCAAATATCTGGGTACGAATCTAGCTCGTTGTAGGTATCTAGTTCTATCAGAGGTATAGACTATGAATTAGTAAATAAGTAAACTAGAAAAGACAAAGAACAACAATTAATATGATTATCTGACTTCTTGTATTCGACCATGACTTTACGAGAATTCGGATACTAATATAGTCAGGATTGTGTATCATATTATCAACTATACCATCTAATAATTCCAACTCTCTTCAAAATACAAAGTAGCTAGTTAGACAGTCTCTTCGTTTGTATGAATCGAATAGCGTCTTCAGGCTTTAACTAACACATTTTATAATCACATAAAGGCAATCTGAAGATGTAAGACATCCACCATCAAACCCCTTGTCAATTATTCCTATCGAGCGTATTGCTATTGCTATTGGTATTAGTATTGTTGCCGTCTTTCGTATTTTGATCATCATCATATTTTATAGTATTCTGTGTTGCGTTAACTATCTTGTTGGAATATAGTGCATTTTCATGAGAATCTGCATTGAATCTCAAAGCATTAACGGAATTGATTATTCTGTTATCGTGTACCTTATTGTTTGAAGATCCGTTTGCAAAGCTAATCCCGTCATCAGAGTTAAAAATGGTATTGTTGTAAACTTCATTATTGTGCGATGCTGAAACAAAGATGGCGTTATTCTGATTATGGATAAAATTGTTTCTAACCACTGAATTTGTCATATTTCTACTGAAGGTTATTCCATAACCATTGTTGCTATAGACATTATTTTTTTCAATCAATATGTTGTAACAATCAAGTGAACAAATTATAGCTGTACCATTATTCCCATAAACTGTATTGTTTCTAATTATCATATCGTGGGTTTCAGTATGTGGGTCAATACCATAATGTCCGTTATTATAGAAAAGATTATTCTCTATAAGCATGTCACCAACGCTATTAGAATAGAATCCAAAATAGAGATCATGAATCTTGTTATTACTTATTATGCTTCCATCTCCACCATTATGATAATGAATGCCTGAAGTTCCTGAACCCCAACCCCCTTCATATCCTAAGTATGCTATCTCAGAATTTGTGATATTTGTAGTGCCAGTCGAACCAGATTCAATCCTAATAAATGGTCTTGGAGCTCCTGGATGTGTTATCTTTCCTGAGGTTTCCCTTGAACCATAGCTCTGAGCATAATTATTTGTACTTGGATTCCACGATGTTAATTTTATAGAATCAATAACCAAACTACCATAAACATGAATACCATGTGCAACGATTCCATCTGCTAATATTTTCAACCATTTTGTATCTTGAGGATCTAAAATAAGTGTAGCACCATTTTCAATTATGATACCTGCATCTAATAACCAATTTGAGTCAGATTCTTTTTTTATCACGTTTTGTTCGTTGATTTGATTGGCAATATCTGTTAGGTGTACTAAACCACATGATATGAGAATAGATCTTTCAGATTTATCATAACTTATACACTTGCCGGCATTCGCTTGATTGCTAATATCATAATTAGTACCAAGTTGATTCGCTATGCTGGCAGTGTTGCCCTTTACATCGTACCCGTACCGTTGCGTTGAAATAGGTGGATGTGACGCAGGTATTAAAGCACCAGATATCCCAAGTATTAGAAATGACACAATTATGAAAGAAGTATTCACATTTAATTTATAGTCTAAATATTGGTTATAATGTGTTTAGGAATAATTTTACTGAATAATCGAGTAATGTGTCTTGGTAGCAGCGGCATTGATCAAAATAATATATATATAATAAATAATACTTAATTTCATTCTGAACTAAATTAATTAACTTATCTATACATACTTACGTTGAATGATTTATAATGATACACATAATAACTATCAACAAGTGTGCTCGATCTATCTTTCTAACATTCTGAATTTTGGGAATTCTGTAATCCTGTATTCATCATAGCAACGGTTCTTGTGTTTATTATTTATTAATTTTTGTGGAAAAGATTCTGGATAGACTAAAATGATTGTTTCTCTCTTCATCCGCCTTCGGCTATTAGATACTTGTCATTAAATTCTGAATCGATAGATAATACACATAAACAAAAACCAGCTATGATATTTGATATATTATACTGCACTAAAATGTAGAACTTTAGGAATAATTTGATTTAATTTTTATTAAATAGACCTCCCATTCTCAGACTTGATAATATATGTCTGACCCCAGCGAAAATGTTGGCAGTTATCTTATTCAACGCCTGTATGAATATGGGGTTCGTCATGTCTTTGGTGTTCCTGGAGATTTTGTACTTGGATTTTACCACGAGTTAATCCAATCAAACAAACTGAAGGTTATCAATACATGCGATGAACAAGGAGCAGCATTTGCAGCAGATGCATACGCTCGTATCAATGGATTAGGTGTTGTGTGTGTGACATATTGCGTGGGTGGATTAAAAATTGTTAATGCCGCAGCTCAGGCATATGCTGAAAAATCACCTGTTGTGGTTATATCTGGCGCACCAGGAATAAAAGAACGTATAAAGAATCCACTTCTTCATCATACGGTTAAAGATTTTGATACGCAGCAAAGAGTCTTTGAACATATAACTATTGATTCTGCTCTTATAGATAACCCTCGAACAGCTGCTAAAGATATCGATCGAGTCCTGTCATCTGCCATTAGATACAAGAGACCGGTATATATCGAGTTACCGCGAGATAAAATTTCAGAACCTATTTACCAAGATCCTTATATTGACCTCCATTCTGTTTCACCAAGAATTAGCACTACAACAAAAGTTGAATTTGAAACGGACATTGAGTCCATGCAAGAAGCTTTAGCGGAAGCAACTGCAATGATAAATTCTTCAAAACAGCCAGTTATTATAGCAGGAGTTGAGATTCATCGTTTTGCATTACAAGATAAAATTCTGCAACTATCTCACAAGACAAATATTCCTATATCGGCAACTATCTTAAGTAAGTCTGTAATAAGTGAGGATGATCCATTTTACATTGGCGTATACCAAGGTGCTATGGGACACAATTTCGTCAAGAGATTTGTTGAATCTAGTGACTGCTTAATTTTACTTGGTGCATTTATGACAGATATTAATTTTAGTATTTCCTCTACGCCAATTGAACAATCTAAAAGCATCTATGTTACCAGTGAGAAATTATCAATCAAACATCATAACTTTGAAAACGTTCTTTTACAAGACTTTCTTACTGGATTGCTGAACTCAAAGTTGGAAAGAAAGGATTTTGA
>JARBAU010000252.1 GCA_029237525.1 Nitrososphaerales archaeon
AATGATTCGTGGCCAATAATGAGAATAGTTCTGATATAATTGAACGAGGCGATATATTCTTTTTTTATAGACCGAAAATAGATACTGAGGAAGTTAAAGATATAAAAGATGTACAAAGATTTTACATGATTACTGGAACAGAAAGCACAACGAGTAACAAAAGAAAGGAAGACACGTACCGACTCTTTCTAGTTGGACAAAAGCAATTACCAGAAATTGTTGAGGGCAAATCCACCTTAAAGGAGAGAAATTGGGCTCTAAATATATTGACAACCACAAATGCAGAAGATATTCATAAAGAATTTTTGCCTGCAGAATATACAACTGAATCAAGAGGTAATCGTAGACTTGCCGCAGCCACGCCAGCTGGAGAAGGCAAATATTTAATAGTTAAACATGATGGACATACAGAACTAGCATATTTATTAGAACTTCCTCAAGAACTAGGTCCTACCCAGAAAGAATTTGAGATAAGAAAGGAAGCTAGTTACATAATTTCAGTAAAGAATCCCAAGATCAGTATGCCAGGCTTTGCCGCATTTTCTTCTGCTAGAAAACCTGAATATCCCAATAGATTAATGGAAATGTTTGGAGATAAAAGATGGATAGATATAGAAAATTCAGAATTACTCGACTACGAAAATGCACAGCTACTGCTAATTGGAGCTAGGAAAAAAGATGTTAAAGATGAACTTGAAATTGATATAGATGAGGAAAAAGAAAACCAAAAAAGTGCAGATATATTTAAAGAACTAAAAGTAAGAAAGGAAGAAGTTCCTTTAAAGCCGCTATTAAAAGGTAAATTTCCAGCCAAAGAAGAAATACCCATAGCACAAGAGGTAAAGCATATATCAAAAAATGAATCTCCAGGAAGAGGAGGAAAGAAGGGTGGAAAGATTACTGCAAGTAAATCGCCATCGGCAGCTGCTATTGCAAAATTGCTGTCTGGGATAGACTTTCCAAAAGATAAGACTAAGGTGATAGAACATGCAGAAAGGAATAAGACGAAATTGCACCTATCAGAAAATGTGATCGGTACTTTAAATGAGATACCAGATAGAACTTATCATAATATGGCAGACGTGGAAAAGGCGATAGGAAATATAAGATAACGAGGATATGGTAAAGAAAAGGAGATTGTTTTGTCTCAATTTACCTGTAGTATATGTAGAGACGGATTTGAACAGAAATCTCGCTTACTAAGGCATATTAGTACAGCATATCCACCATAGGCTCCATCAGCAGCAGATATTGAAAAGGTGCTAGGGCATTTGAACAACCTAGTAGGAAAGGAGGGAGATCTACATCTAAATCGTAAATTTCAGCAGCAATTTCACGTCTACTAGCCGAAATACATTTTCCAAAGAGCAAACGTAGTTTAAATGATTATGCAAAGCAGAATATATCTAGCATAAATTCTGACTATTCAATCAGATTCTAAATGTATTAAACCGCCTTCCCGAAAGAGTATATCGTTATATGGCAGATGTTGAAAAATCAGTCACCGACATAATATAGCAAAACGTCTTGTCAGAGCTACAATGTTTTGTTCCATCACGCTATCAAAATCAAAATCAAAATCAAAATTAAATAAACTGTGATATACTTTGTTATGACAATGTTGATCTTCTGAGTAGTATTGTTAGCAGCGTTAATATCTATAGTTATGAAATACTCTTTGGAGGTTCGTAGTAAAAATTTATTTACTGATGAATAAAAAATGAAACGCTTCTGGCATATCTATTTAATATTTGTAAGCAATCTTGGCAAATGATCTGTAGGAATAGTTTTCAAATAATTCATATATAATTTGACAAAAGAATAAAGGGGGTTCTAATGCTTTTGATTTGTTCTATTGATTATCTGAGATTGCTGCCATATTTTGGTGTTGAAGCATGAGCAGTGTCTCTTGTTGTTTGTTCAAACGTTTTAGCAGTATTAGCTGCAATTCTCGAAAGCTCTTTTACATCATTTTTCTCACGGTCAATAAATGTTCTGAATGCTCCCATATTTGCAAAGATTGCATTGTTTGCTATTCGGGTTGTAGCTATCGTATTATCTGCACAATTACTCACTGTTCTTGCATAGATTTCAGTTATCCTTTGTGGAGAAGCCCAATTATCCCAAAATACCGTACGTATATTTTCTACATAAGGAACCCATATCGACTGAAATGACTTTATGATCTCTTTCTGAGAGTCTAGGTAACTATCTGTGATCTCTTTAGTTGTTTGAAGTGTATGTTCTTGATAGTCATTAATTGCTTCTGTATTTCGTGGAATCTCTCTTCTCGCTTCATCTAATGTTTTTTTGAGATTATCTTTAGTTTCATCTATTGCCCTTTCGACTGAGTGACGTTGCTCTGATAATAATAATGATGATGTAGTTGATGTACTTGTCTCTACACCTATATTATCATCTTCAGCAGAAATTCTTGTCGTAGCTTTATCTGATTCTCTTTTTGTTGACATCATAAACTCCTGATCCTTATTTGATATAAATGTTGGTGATAGACGGTATAAAATGCCACTAAAGGACTTCAGACATAAAATTAGCCAAAGACTCGCATAATTCTTAATTTATCAGCTATATAACAAAAGTTATGAAACAACCATAGTAGCGCCAAACTATATCATACAACCAGCTAAGGCTCAGTGTCATACAGATACGCCGTATGGAGATTGTGGGGTGAAGGGGAGAGAAGTGGGATATAGAAATCCAACAACATAAGAAATATAATGTATGAAAGAGTGATAAAGTTAAGTTACTAAATAGTTGACCGCTTTATTTTTAAGTAATGTTCCACACTGGTAATTTCTATTGATATATCTCTAAAAGTAGAATAATCAACAAGAAAACTCCAATTATGAACGGATACATGCTGATAAGCAATTTACAACTGAACTAAAAATTATCCATGACGTCTTGGTTTTGCAATTAGTTGCATAGAAACTAAATTTGCAGGGTTGATAAAACAAGTATAATGTTGCGCTACCCAATTTAATTTGAATTTGACTATAACCATTCAAATACCTGTAATTGATATAAAATGTTGCTTTTACTTACCACTAGTATTTTAGCCATGGACATCACAATAGTGACAGACTACACGCAAAAAAGATTATCATCGACCAATAATGCGCCATATTATATTACTACTTAACGCTTTATTTATAGTTCCAATAAAATACGCAAACAATTTAATAAATCATAACTAAAATTCTTTCACGATAATATTCTATTGATGTGCTGAATTACAAGTAGGTTGACTAATAATAAATATAAGAGATTTCGGGTTACCTTATCTATATATTGTAATCTTTCTTTTTAGCGCCGTCCGTAACCATGAAAGATCTGCTATGGCTATTAAGTAATTGGGCCTTTTGGCGGTTAGACTTGAAATGTAACTCATAATCATCTTGATGATATAAACAGAATTTTTCAATTCTACTCTTTATACCTGTATTTAGATTTCCTAAATACAATATCTAATCTTGGTTATGCTGAATATTATAAATATTTTATAGCACATTCTATAGTCCAATTTAGCCCTTCTAGATAGTCCCCCAATTAGATAGACTGGCACCCCTAAATGCAAACCAAAGTATTATAATTGAAGAATTAAACCAGTCTCTACGGCAACGTGATAAGTAAAAGACGTAATAGAATAGAACATAGGTTTGGTGCTGGCCTATCGTACCAGCCTCCTTGTTACGTGTGTGAGGCTTCAAGACTACCATATATACTATATTCGTTTCCTGTAGAAGAGTTAACGTAATCCCATTTATCCTTACTTACATTTACTTTCTTAAACCTGCTCTTATTTGCAGAATCTAGGTTCTCATAAACAGACTGACCAATCATGATTTGATTAGGTAATGCAAATCCTGTCATTTTTGCAGCAATACTTGTAGTATATCCCAAAATATCAAGATGTGGTTTTCTAATGATGCGATTAGTTTTGATTCTACTACCATTGTCAGATGTAAATCCTACAACTTCCCTGTTATCAATGTAGTATTGAGCATCTTTCCCTTTAAGATAATTAGCTTTGTTGTTATGATTCTTTTTAATAAGTGCATACGAGTTAGTACTCCAACCATATTGAACTACCACATTTTCCCCTACGTCTATTCCAACACGGACTCCCATTTCAGGATAATCATTTTCATTCAAAATAGGATTGATACCGTCTTGCATTACTCTGATCATTGATCTACCACAGTTAACTGCATTACTACATGGCAAGTACAAACTATCATCGTTTAGAAAGAAAAAAGCCAATAATGCATCTCCTACATATTTGAATACGTATCCTCCATAGGCAGAAATTAATAAGGACATTTCCTGAGTAAAGGCTTGAACTATAGTTGCAAGTTTCGAAGTAGGCAGAGTCATTGATAATTTTGTAGAGCCGACTAGATCTATATGTAAAATAGCTAGTATGATCTTTGAGTCACAAAATTGTTCAAGTATTTCTTGGGTCTGCTCTAAGGGAATTTCAAACTTCGGCTCTAACTTTAATGCCCTCCACATTCTCATTTGAGCATCTTTGATTGATCTCTCAGTGTCTATAACAGAATCAAGGTAGAACATTCCAAGGGAATTTGAATCAGAAATCCTCTTGATGGACGCTTCTTTTCTTTTATCATCATTTTTCACCTTTTTGATGATAATCATAACTTCTTCATTAGTTAAATCTAATTGCAATGCAATTATCTCTGGGGTTATACCACAATTGTAGAGATTTAGCACAGTTTGTTGTTGATACGATGAGTTTACTTCTTGTTTTTTAACTTCTCTTCTTATTTTATTGTCTACTGATTTGTTAGTCTCTGCAGATCCCATTGTGTGGTTATCTTCAGTATACAATTATCATTTAGTCATAGTCATCATAGATTAAATGGTATTTAAAATGTATTTTGTAAGTCAAGAATCACTACGTCTTCGGAGACAAGATTATGTGCTACTATAAACGAATGTTATGTGCTAATTCTTATATGATGCTGCTATGATAGTGATAAAATCTCAATCCAAAATAAAGATTATAGGTTCGATCAGTAATAGAACATATTTATTCTATAAAGAATACATTATAATTCATGTTAGTTTCTATATCAGTCAATCTTAACCATTGTACTCGATTCCCAATCAAGCTAAATATCTTTGATAAATTACAGGAACAAATGATTAATAGTTTTATACAAAAATCAATCGTTATCAGATTGTATTGATCATTCGGCAATAGAACATAAAGAGGGATATCGATCACAATGAATATTGCTGAATCTGAACAACGGGCCAACATTATTGCGAAAACCTCTGGTAGTAAAGAAAAAGGACCAAAGAAAATAACATATTCTTTTATTGATGAATATCATAGTCTTTGTCTTGATAAAAGGAATATAGTATCATCAGAATTGGAAGCATGTGAGATATTGTTGAAACGCACCACAGATGAATTAGATCGACAAGCTATTGAATTAGAAATAGCAGAATTAAAAATGGCACTTGATTTAATGACTTAGGTTTTAGAGGGAGTATTCATTATTGTCAAATATATCTGGCGGGATTTTATTTAATACTATAAAATCTACAAACATTAGTAATATCAATTATTTACACTTTATATCATTGTTATATTGAAGTGGTACTGGAGCTTTAGTTTCTATAGAATATCTTCTGATTGAAAATAGGGGATCTATTTACATTTCAAAATTAACAAGTTCTTTTATCTTTAATTCCATCTCTTATGTGAATAGATTTGTCTGTTCTTGCTGCAAGATCATGATTATGTTTTACCATAATTATTGTTCTTCTAAATCTATTTGAAAGCATCGAAAGCAACAAATACGTCCCTTGTTGTTGACCTCCGCTCAATTTAACTGATTTGTACTAAATTATACTTCAATACTCTTAGCAGACATTATCAAGTCTGCTGTTGTTGTAGTATTACTGTTCCAGTCTTTATTATTTCGCCTCAGCAGATTAATATTTCGGATTCAATATTATAATAATATAACAAACACTTCAAAGACGATCAATCACATAAGATGGTATGGATCTTTTCTTGCCTACGACATGGACAATCTCACTCCATATCGTATCTCTCACACCCTCCGTAGACTTTACATGTTCAAGAACATCTAGAAGTTCTGCATTATCTCTCACTATTATCTCTGCTCTTAGATCAATCGTATGTTCACCTATACTTTTACCAACATAAACCACTTCATCACGTGCCAACAATTGATTTGCAACTGCATCTGTTTTACCACTCATGGTAGAAATCAATAGATCTACACGTCGCCATCCAAACTTTTCAATGAGAAATGTGTATGATAGCTCAAGATATTCTTGCTCTAATTGTTTACGCCTTCGTTGTATTGTAGATAATGGAGAACCTGTCCTCTTTGATAAAATTTCTGAAGAATGTTTTCCATCATCTGGAT
>JARBAU010000253.1 GCA_029237525.1 Nitrososphaerales archaeon
CCACTACTATACTCTTGTTGGAAACTGGTTGCCATTAGTGCCATGTCCCACTGCTATCCCAGGAGTATGGGTTCCAGATGGTGGTAATTGTTTTATACTTGGCAATGATGATTCTTTGGTGCCGGTTCATAGCGCTGAGGCAAGTCCATTCCTTCATTATACTTCGCTAGGTCAACCATTTCCTTATAACCACTTTGCTCTATTAAAACACAGAGAGTTATTTGATAAGGCGATCCCAATATTGAATGGACAATAGATCTAATTATTGGAAGGTGCAGAACGTAAGATGGTGCAACGACAAGACTAGGTTAGAGCAACCCATTGAATCTCTTAAATGCCAGGTTAAATTGCCAGTCTACTAAGTGGGGATTTTTCTTTCAGGCGCTATCTCAACCAGTGAAAGAAATTTTCCCAATTTGTTGAATCTTTGGTTAATGGACATGTGCCCATTCTGATATTCAAGCATTTCCTTCGCATGTGCCAACATATTCTATGTTACTTTGCAAATGCGACAGATCTATATGACAGAATGTTTATGTGTGAAATATTTAATTTCATTTTTCATGATTTTTCCTATTGAATTCTAAGTTGTTATATAAAGTGAGTAAAAGGCATTAATCAAAAAAAAAGAAGGCTAATTATCTGCCTGCTCTTACAAACGCTGTACTACCGAACGCTGCTGCAAAAGTATGGTCTGCTTTTGCAAACGCTCCACTACCGCCAGCGCATGCAACTGTACTTCCTGCGCCTGCACACACAGCATTTACGGGGGTGATAGTCGCCGGTAAGACGAATGTCATAGCAGTGATTGCCATCATTGCTCCAATTACTAGAAGATTTGTCTTCATTGATCTACCATAATAACATTCCTCAATTAACTTATTGACGTTTGGATAATGATAAATCAAATTCCGTTATAAGATAAAGTTTAATGCTTGTTATCTGATATATGGATCTTACTTGTGCATGTGGTATCTTTATCATTTCAAGCAGTGCACACCGAAATACAATGAGTGCTACGATGGAGTCGCTTAATTAGGTACTTATTCGACAGTTTCCGATAACTTCTTGATCCTCACAGAACCGTGGATCCTCTAATCTTAGAGCACCTTTAACCTGTTTTCATTATTCTTTACCAACCTACGTCTACGGATATGGGTATCACAGTACTCCCTTTTACCTTTATTCTTTTGCTGGTTTTGAGGGCAGAACCACCACGATGGACATTATGCTGATTCCTACTTTTAGCATTTGCTGAGTGCCTAATACCAATAAGCATAAGCTAACCATTACGACTTCTATTAACATGTTATGTTCTGTTAGGTTCTTCTATAACCGTATGAAGATCTGTCTATCAATTTATGCACTTGCGATTAGGAATGAGAAAATGAGGAATGACATCTCCTAGTCAGGCAAGGGCTCAGTGTATTCAGACCGCATTGAATTATACTGTTCGAAATGACTGGAATTAAAGAGAAGGCTAAGCAAGAAGGTCAGCAGCAGTCATAATTCCTATTCTATTTGTTAGTTTGGTTGCTATCTTTGCAGTAGCGTGTCTGCTTGTTGTTATTGCTATCCTGACGTATAGTCTTATGCCTTTGACATTTGCCAAGAGTAAGGGCAGCAATAATTCGTTTGACTCTAGCAAAGATAAGGTATAGCTCCAGCGGGGAGATGGGTTCTCTTATATGTAAATTGTCCAAGAATAGAAACTATGGGTTCACATAGTCTCTGCTACTTCTTTATAATTACTGGCCAGTCTACGTACTCTTGCACAAATAATAACGCTTCAAGATGTCTGCCAGACTGGACCGGTTGGCGTCTGAGCTGTTATTTCCAAATGCGAAAACTATTCAGCTAAATCAGTATTTATTCTATAATATTGAAGCAACAAAAGATGATAAATGATTTGATTGTCAAAGTGTCTGAATGTGAAAAGTCGCAAAAACAAAGGCAATGAGTATGTCAGTTCAAATCTCGCTAGCGCTAGTTATACTGTACACTAAATAGTTGATGTTTTTAGTCTAGTGTTAATTGTATCGGTTCAAAGATGCAGTGCAAGACAAGATCAATAATAACCAGCTTGTTGTAATAATAGTATGAGTAATAATAATGAGCGAATTTGCCTACTTTCGATTTAAAAGTCATAGTATGCTAACTATAGAAGAAGAGCAGCATAAGGATGAGATCATTGGGCTAACGGAAGAAGTTCTAGATGCAAAAGGTATAGAATGTGACTCCAAAATATCAAAGATTTCTGAAGAACAATTAAGGGAAATACTTGAAGAAGTAAGGAAATTACAAAGGAGAAGAAAAAGACTAGTCCCATCTGCAGACGATAGTGTAGAAACAGGAGTAGAACATCAGAATGAAGGAGAAAGCCCATATATCAGATAGTGGTCATATATCCTAAAGGGGTGCCCTGAATCATAGATGGTAGAAAGCCTTACAACCCGTTGGCTTTTAGCTCTTGGCTTAGCTACGTTATGTTTTGGAATATCGTTGGTTGTCTTGCATGTCCCAATACGGACAATAGGCATATTCTTTGCATTAGGAATACCTTTGATTTTATTATGGCTATATGTTGGTGATAAATCAAGACGACAAATACAGCAGCAAAAGAATGGGAGGACAATTAGTGATCTTGGTAGAAATAATAATTATCATCTAGACCTACAGCAATGTATATGTTCTATCTGTAGTCATGACGAAGCAGAAGTGTGTCTGAGTCAAAAATGTGCATGCTGTACTATAATGAAAGATAATAGGGTAGTCGGACATTCTGTTAATCCATTGCAGTAGATAGCACTATAGATAGTATGTTGTACTACACGACTGTCACGAATATTCTAGTATCGTAAATGCAAAAGGTATGCACCTAATAATAGTTAGCTATCCATGATATTATCATCTTAGAGTAGAAAAAGATGATGGATTACTGTAGGATCTGAAATAAATTCTTTCTACTAGTACTCCTTTTAAGCTTCCTATTATTGGGATAGGATAACCACATTATTACAGCGGTTATTATCATTCACGTTTGAACAACCTGTCGTATTCCATGCTTTTTCTTACCTACTTACATTGTAAACTCATACTAGACGATGCAGAATTCTCAGATCCAGTCATATTTTGTTCACAGTTTTCAGGTACGCCTCTAATCGCGTTGGCCAAATCATGATTCTTCTTAATCATTTGGTCAATGTTGAGTTCTGCTTTTGCTGTATGAGTGTAGGCTGTCATAGTCATAGTTATCGAAATAACAATGGCTATTACGACAATAACAGTAATAGTTACCATAGAAAACTTTACGCATTCCACGATTTAATATTTAGGATTTATTTATTTCAGTGTCTGTTATAGAAGAATCTCATCTTCATTTCTACTTTCCAGCAGAAAATGAGAGGGCATGCATACATAGTAATCATACATAGTAATCATATGCACATATTATGTAATTTATGAAAATGTCTCAAAGCCTTGCCGGACAGTGGGTCTTGACGTTGTCCTGATGCATTCTCACATCTCCTGCGTAGTTTTTACGTCCATAATCAAATCACATCGTATTCCTATCCTATCATGATGCTTTTTCACTGCCTCTTTATCTGGTGCATCTAAAATGCAATAAATCGATCCAGCTTCTAAATTGCAGAGTATGTTTACCACCACCTTGACTCCTAGCTCATCTCTTGGAACACTCCGCTTTTATGGGGTACTCCTCAGTCTCTGTACCCATAGAATGAACGTCTAAAAAATAGGTAAATTTAGATATTTTCATGAGGACACTATTTAATATTTAATATTCCTCTATAATAAGACTGAATTCAAGTTACGCAAGTTAAGTTAAATTACTGATGTAGGTATCACAATGTGCACATTATCAAATACTGTTCCGCATTATAGTTACTAACCTTAAGATAACCATCAATTTTGGTTTTTTTAGCAGGATAAAAAAATGTGTGGCATTTACATGTTAAGGCTTATTAGCAATAGGTGTGTTGTGACAAATCTAGAACTGAATTAACCGACACTAGCAACATCTGATCTAGTTGGATCAGTTATTTTTCTTACGAAATTAATTATTGTTTGGGTTAACAAAACATTTGCTATATGATTAGTATGATCGATAAAATAGAAAAGCGAATTTAATAATTCTATCCCACTATGTCTGAGCTTTAATAACAAATAAGTGTGAAAAATATAAATCTAACAAAAAAAAATGGACTCACTCAAGAGCATTGAAACTCATAGTCTATTCGATTCCTATATTTTACTATAAAATGATATGCAAGTCAAATCACTTTTTTAGAAGCCAATGTAATAAGTGAAATAGAAATAAAAATGCATAAGATAATTAAGAGAAAAACGTTTTCTAAAATACTTGTAGCCTTACATGAATCAAGGACATCGGTGGATACAGCAACAGATTTTGCAATAAAAATTGCTCAAGACTATGACGCACAGTTAGTCATTCTTCATGTCATACGTACTGATGTTAATCTGTATAATGTAAACCTTCCAAGCCATGTAATGGAGATGAAGATACAGGCACAAGATCATTTCAAAAAGATAGCAGAAAAAATACACGAAGATAATAGTAATAAAGAAAATATTCTAAGAATGAAAACTGAAATAATTGCTTCTGTAAGTATTGCTAATGCTATCGTAAGCTATGCTAAAGATAAACAAATAGAATTAATTGTTATTGAATCTAGAGATATATCTAGACTAAAGAGCGTGTTACTAGGGAATGTTGCATCAGATGTTGTCAAATATGCTCATTGTGCAGTATTAACTGTAAAGTAGATGACTTTTCTAATATCTAATCTAGTTATTATTAGGTTCAGACTGGCTTGTATTGTATAGATGAATTCATCGGTAACGAGACGATGAGCAGGTGCGCCTCATGGAGATCCTTAGGTATTAATAATCATGTTGATAGAGATATGCATAGATGTCATCGTATTTTAGCTTACCCATCTTTTAATATACAAGTCCTGGGTCTTGTCATCATATCCTATATCCGTTACTCTTATTATTTTAAATCCATTATCATGCAAATACTCCATCTCCTTTGCAAACAATGCCAAATCAGTATCACCCGAAGATGATGGTGTTATCTCGGCTATGTTGTGGTATGCCACGATTGGAATAGCTCCAATAGTCCCATTTCCATTATATGCTGTCTGGTTATTGACTGCTTGTACAAATATTTGGAATATCTTCGTGCTATTGTGTGCGTATGCTGCATCTTGATAGTTATGACTCCATTCTCTAATCACATATCTATTTGCATAGGTTAAAGTGCCATTATCGTAATAGGTTCTGCAATCTGTTTGATTGGGAGAAGCTATCTTCCATCCATCACAATGCAAAAACATCAAATTAGAAAAACCATTTATTGCAAGATCATAATATTTAGAAATTGCATTCACAACTGTAGCATTGTCTGAACCCTTACCATGAGGAGTAGCAAAAACTGTAGCGTTTATACCATGGTTTGCTAAGCATTGTTTAGATTGACTTACTTCAAAATTCAGTTGGTTAGCAGATACATTGGTCAATATAGGTGCGGTCATAGTTTTAGATTCAATATCATGACTCTCATTATGTAGAGTTACTAAATCTTGCCAGGTCATCCTAGTATATCGTCCTACTCTATCACATGTTACAAAGAAGCTGGCCTTGAATCCGTACTTGTCTAAAATTGGTTTCGCATTAGTAAACTGGCTTTTCCATCCATCTCCAAAAGTTAGAATCGCAACTTTTGGAGTGTTAGTTATATTACCGTTCTGTTCCATTATACTTGAAGGTCCAATTTGGTTCCCCGATCCGTTCTTAATGGTTGCATTTACTTGATCGTTATTAGATAATAATAATTGTTGGTTATTAGGGAAATAGAGTAATAGGCTGAAAGCCATCTCAGTAGTTGACAGCAATAATAATACCGATGTAGAACAGCAAATAATAATATCTAAGCCCAAAAGGCGACTCATAAGAGCAAGATATTTTCATCATTAAAAAGAGTATTGTCTATGGAACGTTTTAAATTTAGATTTAGACTAGCTGTCAAAACTATCTATGGATTCCTGAAAGACTTTTGTGGCTATCCCGAAAGTCTACCTGTCTTGGACTGACCTACCTACCTACCAAGTTTAAATTTAAGATTTTTTCCAAGTCGGCACTCTATAAATCAAGTATGCCATCTCAGAGAATCTGGAGTGCAATATCTGATGCATAGTATGTTACCAGTTATAGTCAATTCATTTGTCAGCTGGATCTCATGCTTCTAAATAATCTTTCTTATACAATCTAGCAAGTTCAGATAATTAGTCGTTAGAAATGACTCTATC
>JARBAU010000254.1 GCA_029237525.1 Nitrososphaerales archaeon
CAGCGCAGTATAAGAAGAAATAACTCCAGGAGAATTTAGAATATCATTTTTCAATCTAAAGATAAGACTTTCAAATTTTATTATAACACCGGTCAGCCCAATAGCCTTTAAATTTCTCTATGCAAAAGAGAATCACAAGCTTGAAATTCATATGGAATTAAAATGGACGCCAAAATAATTGCCTCATTTCGTTGGCTGTCTAAAGATGGCAAACTACTTTTAGCTGCAAGAACGCTAAGAACATTTGCATATGGTTTTCTGAGCGTAATTCTTGCAATCTATCTAAAGTTAGTTGGATTTGAGGATTTTTACATTGGTTTAATACTAACTGCTACTTTAGTTAATAGTGTAATCTTTACTCTAATTGCTAGTTTTTATGCAGATAGAGTAGGTAGAAGAAAAATCCTAATTTTGTATGCAGCGTTAATGTCTTTATCTGGATTAATATTTTTCCTAACAACTAATTATATAGCATTAATCATATCTGCATTGATAGGGACAATTAATGTAACTGGAACTGAAACAGGTGCTTTCCTTTCAATTGAACAAGCAGTATTACCTCAAATGGTCAATGACTTGAACAAAAGAAATACGGTCTATGCTCTTTACAATATGGTTGGAACCTTTGCCATGTCTGCTGGTGTTCTTCTTTCCGGCTTACCACAAATACTTACACAGCAGTACGGATTAAACCAAATTGAATCCATTAGACCATTATTTCTACTCTATAGTATCATTGGACTTGCAGTATTAGGCGTTTACTATTTGATTTCAAATAAAGTAGAGGTGCAGACCAATAGTATGAGGCATAAACCACTGAGAGAAACCCTATCACCAAAATCCAAGCAGATCGTCGGTAAACTATCTTCTCTTTTTGCCCTAGATTCTTTCGCTGGTGGTTTTGTCATTCAAAGTATAGTATCGTTATGGTTTTTTACTAAGTTTGGCGTTGATTTAACAACACTATCTTATATTTTCTCTATAGCAGGAGTTCTTACTGCATTCTCCTGTCTGGCAGCCGCAAAAATTGCTGATAGAATAGGACTGATCAATACAATGGTCTTTACGCATATTCCATCTAATATTTTGATTATACTTGTGGCATTTGCCCCTACCTTTCCACTGGCCGTAGCGTTATACCTTGCCAGAATGGCCCTATCTCAAATGGATGTACCCACAAGGCAATCATATTTGGTTGCAGTAGTTAAAGAGAATGAAAGAACAGCAGCAGCAGGAATAACCAATATTTCAAGAAATATCACACAATCAATATCTCCATCAATAGCTGGCTATATACTACAATCACTATCAATTTTATCTGCCCCCTTTGTATTAGGAGGCGCATTGAAAATTGTATACGATGTAGCATTATATTTTAATTTTAAAAGGATAAAACCTCCGGAAGAAAGAGACCGGGATTAATACTCATCCCAATAGTAAACACACATTTCGAGCAGTAGTAACACGCATCGTCATAATAATCGGAATTTTGTCCACGTATTCCTGTACACTATTCTAATTCTAATTTGTTCATTATCATCATCATTGTCTGTTCGCGACAATACATTATGGTTAGGTCAAGATGAATAGAGGACAGGTAATTCTTACATTAATCACCATCTTAAGTGCATTAATAGTTGCAGGTATCGTATCCGTTGCCCTGTTAGATCATTGTCTGAATGAAGATTTTTATGAGGAAGTTTTTGAACATCATAACATCAAGGTAATCCTAGAAACTGCCTTAACTATTGGTTCATCTTCAGTTGCAGGATTCTTCTTAGAATTGTTAATTGCTTATAGAGAAAAAGAGAATAAGATATCGCTGATTTTAGCGGGGTAATGCCTTGATTAAGAAGCCCGAACAAATTCATGTTTACTCTTAACTATCATCAGTATATAGGATGCTGTAACAGGAATAAGAAGTAAGTACGCAACTGTTAGAACTGGATCATCTACCTTACCAGACGAGAGGGTATTAATTATATATCTTACAAGTATAACTGTAATTGGAACAATTAATGCAAAATATGCAGTAAGATATAGTCGCCTTGTAAAGGTAGATAATTTATGTTCCTGTCCAATGTACAGTCCAAAGATTACATACGCTAATCCCATCATGAAAACAATAATTGTCAGATTTAGCTGGATAATGCTTCCTTGCTTTGACTGTTGCAACAGCTCAATTATAGTATCAAGGCTATTTTCTATTCGGGAACTTGTATTCTCAGATGATTGCTGACCAAATGACATTTGTTGAGTCCAAAGGGTATGATCAGAATCTAATAGAGTGATTAAGAGCAGCAGTAAGACTATAATTAATCGAATTGGTAACAATCAAGAACCTAATATATGAATGACTATTAAAGCTATTAGATTTCCGGCCTGCTGATTAAACTGAGTGTGTAGGTGGTTGGATTAACATCCTCAAGAAAATATATTAACCTCCTAAGCATTGATCTGAGACTGATCACAGATCAGTTGGCTTCTAATATTCTACAATATATCAGATATGTTAGCATTAAATGGATAAAGAAAAATAATATGATGGCCTTTGAAACAAATGCGCGATTTAAACAATTGTCATGAACAACTAACGGACTTGAAACCCTACTTCATTCACAATATTGATTCCTTCCATTAAGCCGCGAGGACACATTCGCCTAATAGACTCTAAATTGAAAATAATAGATTACAATTTATTCATCTCATATCCACCAAATAAACGATATTTTTGTGATCCTGATTCCATTTTTTATGCATAAAACGATAGGTTTAACTGCCTATAGGCTTACTACCGAAGTGGGGAGGATTTTTGAACAATCCGATATCAATTGGCTGCTAGATCTCCCAGAAAGTTATGCACTCTATCTTTCGTAACAAACTTTAAAGTGACCATCTTCCTCTCATTAACACAAAGAAAGGATTGGTGGTTATTATACTTTCTAAGATATGTGTTTGTCTATGTAAGCACATACATTATTAACTAAATAATTGAGGGCATTATCTCATTTCAATAAATCTAATAAACTAGTTTGTTTTGTGTTACTAGATATTCCCTCTTCTTGAGGCACTTTCGCATCGATCCATGAGATATAACAAGGCCGCATTGTTAAAAGTTGGAGATGCTTAATAAGCTACACCTGGTATTAACACATTTATTTGACAGACAAATAGTAAAACCTATTTCGAATATGATTTTCTTCAGTTTATCATCGTCATTATTTGGCTTAAACGACTTTTCGCATTTGAATTGATACTTTGTGATGCATCTATTTCGATTGTATTATCAGCAAAGTTAGAGTATAGTTCTCCTTAAATTGAGTATCATAATCCATTAGATTGCTACGCCCACTGATATTTAATTTAATATCATTATTACTACTAACCTTTTAGTAAATATTTAGCTGCTATACTATAAGGAACATGAAATGTGAACTTGTCTGTCTTTTGATCGTAAATAGCATAGATTGATGATAAATCTAC
>JARBAU010000255.1 GCA_029237525.1 Nitrososphaerales archaeon
CCCACCAAATTATTAATAAACTTGCCTTTGCCCAGCAAAACACAGTACTACCCAACTATAAAGGAAATTATCGAGCTATCGAGCCATCCAACGCGGCCGATAATAATTCGAATCTGGCTTTTAGCGAGATTCAACCCAACTTACTAGTACACTACCAACCTATAACTCCTACCAGTCACTATTATACAGGCATTCCTAATGAAGCAAGTGTATACAGTTTTCCAATATCGACAGCAAATGTGTTTAACTCAACTAATCCTTCGGGTATCGTTCAACCTGTTTCCCTGGTAAAATATCAGCCTATAACTCCTGCAGGTTTACAATATTCCATCACAAGTACGAGTTCTGCCGGACTTGAGCATGCAAGCACAAATGATGATAATGGAGGAAGCCATCACAGCAGCAACGACAATAGCCATGATGGAGGAAGCCATTTCAGTAGTACCCACCATAAGTCTTCATCTAATCACGATGATAGTGATCATGGTAAAGGAACTAGGAGTCATCATAGTCATCATAGTCATCATAGTGGCCATCATTCTGGTAGCAATCATCATGGAGCTTCTGCATCTGCATCTGCATCTGCAGGCAGTGGTGGAGCATCTGCATCTGCATCTGCATCCGCAGGCTAATTACATTTTATGCATACTAGACTAGCTGAAAGCATTGTTAGGTAAAACTATCTTGACTGATGATGAACCCAATACCTTGTCAACTCCCACTTAGTGATATCTATAAATAGTATCAGTTATAAACTGAAGTATTTAGTTTCATCTAGCAATTTTTGACGCATAAGACAAAATCAGATTCAAGTCTGGTTTGGTTGTTTCGGAGATAATGTTTCTTAATACGATGTGCATCTTGCTACACAATAAAGTATATTCAAAATGAAGCACACTAAGTTTAGACGGAGTGTTTCAACGCCCCCTCGTAAAGAACAGAGGAGATATATAAGGAAATAATCTATCGCACAGCAAAAAGAGAAGATGCATCGATGCCGCCAAATGGCAATTGACCACGGAAAGGCGCACAAAAAACTTGACTGGGACTCTATAACAAAGCAGTATGTGACTTATATAACGCCAGAGAAAGATGCACAGGGGTATCTAATGGCCATGGATGAAGAAGAGGGAATGCTATATGAGACAATTTATCAGCCCATAGGCATCGATTATCTCGAGCCATTGTAATTTAGATTACATACTCTAGTGTATGCATCCCACCCGACACACTACCTATGCTACTTTCAGAACTTTCTTATCGAAGCCATAATAGTGCTAAAGACTAGTATTTCCCTTGTGTCTCAGTTTTTGCCTAAAGCATACGTGATAACATATAGAATATAAAGACAGTCATAAATTAATTTCATAGTTCTATTTCCAACATTCATAGAATTATGTTACCTTGAATCCAATACCCATTTGAATCAATGGAATTTATCTGTAATATGGGTAACGACAATTTTATGGCTATGATCTCGTGACTGCCTGCAATTGTCAAACGAGACGTAAATAATTTCATATATCTAGTTATATGATGGCAAAGAATTTACCCGCATTGATGAATGCCCTCGTTGTCCGCGGATTAGGAATAGCGGTCGTGACCGGAATACAGGTAGCATATGCTGGAATAGCATTGAATTAGCCCGATGATTGTGATTTCACTATCTTGTATTTTTAATATGGCTATAATGGAAGATGATTCAACCCATCATAATAAAGATCTACATCTCAGATCTCACTACACAAGATAGAGCAAAGGTTGTCGAAAACTACATTTGAAAGAGGAATATGGAGGTGGATATGAATAGGGTTTGTTATTCACACTTGATGATATTTCCTTTGGTTCTCGTAATTTTGCTTAGTCCATCTATGTCTGCTTATGGTATTCCATTTACACCACAACTCAATCTCAAGGATTCTTCACCTTACGGTATCTCTTACGCAGATTAGATAAAGAAATGGTGGCAGTGGAATGTCTCAGTACCCAAAGTTACCTATTTCCGTTACTTATTGCATCACATATTGGTTTTCCACCTTTAGAATCGCTACTTGATTTGTTTTTTTGCTTGTTATGTCCTGTGCCTTTGTTATTAGTACCATGATTCTGTAGGCTGGTTTTTGTGTGTAAGTGCGCGCGCCCTATGATTCACAAATCGGATTGGTACTCTAGGAAACATAGCATATTTTTCAGCTCGAGTTCGATAGGCAAAACTTTGTAAGAGAGAAATTAAAGTATGTGTGAGCCAAGCTTAATCCTAAAACTATACCGCCAAAAGTAAGAAGAATATTCCCTGGAGTTATTTTAAACACATATTATAAAAACGAAAACAAGTATAAAAATACGTTACTTAGTGATGTACTGTTTGTACTTTCTTCGCTTGGTAAAGTAGTTGAATCTGGCGTTTCATACCTCACGATCTTTGGTTTTATCTTTGGTCTTTTTACCAGACTTAGTACTCGATTTCTCGATTCCTACCAAATGAACCACACTCTTTTTAACGATAGACTCACAAAAGGAGATGTCGAGTGGATTGAATATTCAATAGAATATACTAGATGTTTGCTTTATAAAAGTGATCGCAATTTGTTTATGGCTAGCACTTGCGTAGCCCAAGGGGAGATGGCCAATATATCTTGCTATAGGTAGGCGCGCGCTGCTGCTCTGCTATATACTTGCACCCGAGATACCCGGGGGAGTATTGTATTCTATTATAACTTTCATTATCTATTGTATAACACATAACTATCCATCTAAATTCATCCTTAGGCTAGAAAATAACCCTGGTATCTCGGGTGTTGATTATTCTATCTAATTCAATAACAGATCTTACAATTATACACCAAATCATTACAATAATTATGTGCAATTTGCCGGAAAATGCAAGGACATATGCTCATGCCACATTATCCAATAAGATATCCTATCAAAGACGAGACTGTCCAGTATATTTACACAGACTCGATGCATAACAATCCTCTTTGTAGAGTGATTCCTATTGAGAACTTAGCATCACTTACGCCGTATGACAAGGATACTTGATGCCGCAGAAACCATTGTGGGATTTTTTCGTTTTGATCGGACAGTGTACAGCAATATCAAGAAGGGAAGAAAGAAGTGATATGAAGAATTAAAAGAACAAGGAATAAAGAACAAGAGATATGGAAAGAGATGATGTAAAAACAATCTCATCTAATAATTTTTAATATTCGTAGCCTGGATACCATTGCATAGGCAATGATGTCAAAAGGAGTATTTTTCCTAGTATTGACAATAATTTTAGTATCGATCATTATCTGGATTTTTAAGCAAGCGCACCCTTTTCATTAAGCGAGTATATTGTGAAAAATATAACATTAAAAGATGCCTAGAATTCCAAACTCATTGGCTTTGATACACTTCACATTGTTACTTAAGACTCCGAGAACAGTTAAATATACTATAATTGTCTAGTTTTGGAATGTCTGATCGCTCATCGAAAACCATCTTGATAGTA
>JARBAU010000256.1 GCA_029237525.1 Nitrososphaerales archaeon
TGAAATACCTTAGATGATGACCATTGTAGGAATAGTCTATGACATGTTGATCCAGAGCAAAATTCCTTGGACAACATATTCAATTGACATCCAGTTATTAACACAAATAGAATACCATCCAATACCTTCGTAAATGATACTGCTGGACGTCCGATCGTATTATTTGGTTTTTCTGACGGAAGTATTAAGCTGATTTCATCCCATAACGGATCCGGGATTCTTTTGATAGTTGGAAGATACTTGACTCTATCGTAAGCCACATCTATGAACAAAACACTCAAGCTATATGTCTATCCGTTTTTGGGACGGGTTCATAATACATATTTCCTAATTTGAAATATCATAAAATATCATTTTAAATATCGAATATATCCAGTGTCTTCACTAAATTTTAGTGCACATATCTTCGCCTTTGAATCATAGTTATAATGATGCACAGCATGATCTATAATATTCTTCTATCTGTATATTGCATTTGCTATAAGTTTCTAAAATATTAGTTCTAGCGGGGCTTCTAAGTTTCAGTGCCATCTCCGAGTCCAGAATTTCACTTTTTCTAGTCAAGAACATAAACAATATTATTTAGTCAGTCCATCTATCCAAATTCTCACAATAATGCTGTACCTGAGTCTAAGTTAATTTATCAATCCTAGCTTTTTTACTATATGTATCTAGACTTGCGTTCTTCATACGAATCATCATAATAATCTGTAGAAAATTTATGGTCCCTTTTCTCAGAACTTCTATAGCAGAAGTTCGATTTGATATTTCATTATGACATCTATCTGCTAAATTCAAGATATCAGGTTCAGTTAATCCTAGTTGCAATAGTCCAGTGATGACTGGTACTATATAGTGCTGGGCGTTTACTCATTGCAATTCCATTTCTCGTTCTTTTCTAAGCTCCTGAATTTCTGATTTAAGATCTTCTATCTGCAGTTTGAATCCTAGTTCAATGTTATACCGAGTCCCTATGTCTTCGAAGAATTTATTTACTGCCAACCAATGGTTTATGCCATTTGAAATTGAAATAACTATGATCCTATCAAGCAACATTTTCAGTTGGCTTGAATTTAGTCCATATCTGCAGGCTGGTTGGTTGTACACAGGTAGATTTTTTGAGTGTACATAGATTTTGTCTTCCAACGAGGATTCTTCCTGGTGAAGATTCACAATAAGTCCTTCTAATTCTTCTGTGGCTATATCTAGCACTAGTTTTTTGCGATCTAAATACTGCATATTTAAGTTCTGCAATTAGTCTTTTGGGATCGTACCCATATTCTTCGATGCTATTAACAGTGTTGGCAAGTTTAGGAAAATCTTCGTTGATAGATATATTATGTCTATCCAATATCTGCTTTGCATTAGTATATGACTTGATCTCTAATTCTGCCATTTTCTTTTGCTGCAGTCTAGGGCCTAGACATTTATTCAGGCCTCATATCTATTATCTCCTTAGTTCATTTAATGATATGATATAACCTACTCCCCCAGGCTAAGTGAAATCTATATGGAAATCCATATTGATCGCAAAGGAAAAGAAATCGATACAATCTCTTAATACATAATGTGAATGCGCCATGGTTACTCGCTGCACCATAAGTTAAAAATAATTTTATTTTTCTATATCAGTAGTATGAATAAAGTTCATTGATCCTCCAGGAACTGAAGTAGTTCTTGCTCTAGTTAACCTCATTGTTGCTTTAGTTAGCTCAGACGGTGGTATAACAAATGCATTTCGTGCGGCCTTGATTATATCCATAACTTTCAATATATTTTCTACTATTTTTTGTTCGTTATCATCATTGCTAGTTTTACTTAAATCGTGGAAATGGTGATGCATATCTTGAGGCCAGTAAAAAGGTTTTTTTACTTGAACCCACTTTCCAGGTCTAAACCAGGAAACTCCATTCAGATCACCCCTTTGAATTTCACCAGGTTGAATGGATTCATGTGCATTAAACCAATCTTCAATCCTATCATCTACCCATCCATGTAGCCTCCAAAATAAAGGATTTACATGTGAGGAATAAAACTCGCCCAGATAATCATATTTAGAATCGTCCCACATCGGATCAAAATCAAATGTATCTCTTTGCTTTAATTCTCCAGTTTTTGGATCTGGTAATGTTGCACCATTATCATTTGCCCATCTATTGTGCATCCAATTATGAATAGTAAATTCAATCAAATTTCCTAAAGCACCAAGTGAAAGTGTTCCTAGAATTGTAGTGGTAGAGAATATTATGGCAATAGGACTCATTATATTATAAAAGAATTCTGAAGATTTTGTAAAATCAATGACATTATTACTTTCAATTTTTGGATCAAATGGAGGTAGAGGCACCATGTTTCCAGATTCTAATGCATAAAACTGAAAAATTTTTTTTCCAGGGTTTGTTGGATCATCTTTTTCTGTATATACAAATTGGGGAGTGACTGGTAAAGGCAAAGAAGATGTCTTCCAGCTTTGAATATATGGTTTCCCTTTAGATTCGTATTCCATCCGAATCATTGTTATCATTTTTCTATGCATATAAAGAAAGTCTTCACCTGCTCCATTACTCAGGTTCAAAGATCCTTTTTCAGTAGGTTGATTAGGCTTTGTAAATGGGGGTCGTTCAAGATACCATCCTAATTCTCGTATCTTACTTTTACTTTGCTCATCTAGAATATACCATACATAGGCGAATTTAGGTGGATTATTTGGGTCTGGGTCTGGAAGATCAATTCGGCCGCGCAAAGTATGCCATACTGCGTGAATTAGTCTATGGCTCTTTGAAGCGACCATTTCTAAAGCACTTGGTATTATAGCTATTTCCTGTGTCTCTCGAGGTTCAACAAAATCTCTTTGTACTGCAATAAAACTCGCTGTTGCACCAGCTTTAGCAATGTGATCCCCCGAACCATGGTCTTGTACTCGAAGAACAGTTCCTGCTAACGATAATCTTTGATTGATGCCATTTTCCCACGTATGAGTAACCGAGCCATAATAATCATACAGATAATCAAAGATTTCTGTATCCTTACGTCCTTGTGCAGTAAATTCAAAATAGAATTGGTCTTGTAAGATTTTAACTGATCCGCTGGTGATATCCATAAAAAGTTTTTCTGCTTGTGTAGACAGAGCAGGAAATGATAAAGTCCCTGTAATAGTACCATCAGTTTGTAAGTGTAAAAAAAGCTCTGCTTCTGCAAACTTGATCTGATTAAAATCATCTACAGGTATTGGATTATTTAGAAAACTTCTGTAGGTGTAATACCCTGTTAGCTGTCTTACATTCATAAATTGCAGTATCATTTGATATTAATATATTTTGCTATTGCGGATCAATAATTGGATACTTAATTATGTTTAATAGATCTCGTAGATTGAATGTGAAGCTATAAAGACGACATTATTCCTAAAAACGGAATCCTCTACAAGGTAGAGTCAAATGAGTACTAGCATCCGTAATGTTTGATACTTGTTGTCATCGCATAAACTAAGGACATAGGAAAATCACAATTTCGATCCATTGGCCTTAATCTTATCCATTGTTTACGCTTGGGTATGTTGAATTTGAGCGAAATGAATACATGTATTCAATTCTGATAGCGATGTTGTGTGCCTCCTAGGGATATATCCTCAACAGTCTGACCTCAAAATTACTAAATAATGCATTTCTATCTGAAGTTTTTCTTTTTGGCAATTCACTTAATTGTTCGATTCTTCCTAGCAATTTTTCGGCGCCGAAAAATTTACGATTCTTCTAAATCTAGGCTATCGATCAGACTGTGTGTATATCTTGTAGACCATCATTGGCTAAATGAGCCCTGAGGAGATCCATGTCGATTATACCTTTAATCTAGGTCTTTTGCAGAAAAGTTAGAATCAATATCGCCCCAGTGTTCTAGAGGTGGCATTCAATTTCCAGAACAAAAAATGTAGAATAACATATTTGATATCACAAGACCTGAAACTCAAATTTCAGGCCAAGTTAAACAAAAATTATTTCGTCCCATAGATTCCCCACATTGGAAATTTTGTATCCATCCCGCAATCTCTGTCTCCATATGCCATCTTGAAATATCCATTGTCTCCCCATCCAGTATTCCAACTATTCTTGCAGATCCAAGCGCCATCTCCGTCATCATACCCAACAACTAGAACGCAATGACCTCCTTGGAATGTTCCTGCTACATGGGAATATACTCCTCTAGAATATGAAAAGAAATCTTCATAAACTCTAAATACTGCTATGAGTGGTCCTACTTTTGACAAATATCTCTTCCGTTGTGTAACATTCATTATTTGAACATCTTTTTTTATTTTTATTGCTTGTTTGTCACGGTCATTACAAGTATGACAAGGTATATCATGATCTTGGTAGAGGAAACAATTCTCTTGCGATAGTCCTTTATTATGCAAATATGGAAATGCTCTTGGAGGCCACCAGCCTGTAGCACAGGAGGCGTCGCCAGCCCCTCCACAGTAAAAGAGTTCAGCTTCTGATAGGTCAGTTACCTTATTCTGTTCAATAAGTACCGCGGATTCGAGAGCACCAGTGGTGCCAAAAGACACGCA
>JARBAU010000025.1 GCA_029237525.1 Nitrososphaerales archaeon
ATCGGACTTCTTAACCGCACATACAGTTATAATACGATATGAGAAATGAAAGATTATAAATATTATCAAAAATATTGCTCCATGATGTAGAGTGGTAATATAATTTATGTATACTGTATATCATGAGACACGCCAAATAACATACATTACAAAGACAGTAATCCTAGAGATGAAGAGTACATAGTCTGGTCTACACAGACACTGTTTCATGAATCTGGCTGGCATCACAATCTCTAAGTACGAAGTTAAAGCCATAAACAATTACCGTCATGCATGTAATTATCAAAGTCGTTATGATATACTTCATACGATAATGACTTACAAGTAATTGTCGCACCTAAGATTACAATATTCAGAGAGTACTAGAACCTACACCTCCTTTAGGAGTTTGACCTGAAACCAACTCTACAATCGAACCTCCAATATAAGTGGCATCGGCTCCATTCAGTCTCATAGTATCTTGAGCTGGTGCAGGACCTATGAGTGTACCATTCATACCTATTGGTCCAGTTATAGAACCCCCATCGCAGTATCCTGGCAATGTATCGTCTAAGCTTGCATATTTTATCCAAGGTCCTTTTCCGCCATTCGTAAAGTCATACCAAAATTCTATATGAACTCCATTTGGAATTCTCCACTGAACAGTCTTAATACCAATTGGTTTTCCTTGTGGCATTGGTGGAACATTCGCATATTGATAACCACTACACTGATGGTATTGATCAAATGGTCCTTCTGTACGCATCAAGTGAAATCCACCAGTGTATGGAACAGATGCTTCATACAGTCCTGCAGCTTGATCATCATCACCATGTGAGCCGATCTTAGGAGCCCACCACGGTTTATCAGTACAAGGCGCGGGATTATTGTTTAGAGTAAAAATCCAAGTTGATTCTCTATCTACAAGAGTATGTTTGTTAGCGAGGTTGAATCTAATCCCATCTAATACACAATTTTCTCCTGAAATCTGCATTGCAGTAAACACCATACCACCTGGCTTTGGAGTATAGATTTGAGTAAAGCCTAGCTGATTTGAAAAGGGCTGTGGTGGAGATTTTCTATTAATTAGATACACTGATGCGGCGATAATTGCCAATATAGACAGAGCCAATATGACATAGTAAGCCCGATTCATCTATGGAGTCCAACTATATTTAGGTGCAATATATAAGTCAAATCTCATTTTATATCAACTAATCTTTAATTACATGACAGTTATTTTTAATAACCAAGATATTATTTGATTGATTTGCAGTCATTATTTGAAGCCATATCCACTAAATATGTCTAGTATTCACAAGAAGGAATCCTATACTCTTTTGCTATATTTCTAAAATTATATACTATACTAGTTATTTCAGGGATAGATGATGGTCTCTAACAAGAGATACTAGGACACTATCCCAATTAAGAAAAGTCCGGTTACAACTGTCGATGTATTTCAACTCAAAATATTAGAAAAGTGTCAGCGAATTATTGTTAATTGGTATAGTTTAGACAAACGCAGCATATTCTATCAATTATGCCTAAACGTACGAAGTTCTCTAACTTCTGCAATATTCCCATTCTGACGAAATCGCACTCATTCTAGTGATACAAACGAGAAACTTGACAACACGCTAGTTCATACTGACCCCAAATAAATATTGCTGGTGGATGTAACATCGTCTCCCACTCTACTGTTAATAGTACTACTCAAGTAACTTGACTGAATCTATGTACCTGTAAATCTCAGCTCTTTTATCCTAACCTATATTTACTTAGTATTGTGACGTATAACATTTGATAATAGTCTGGGCCAATGACAAACTGCAAACGGTGTGGACATTTATCACTGCTTAGCTTAGGATGACTGAACCTAACTTAGACTATTACCAGTATATAATATAGTGCTGCCAAATTTATACTTTGATAAAGTGTAAAAGAATTTGATGCATTCAACGCGCGCCCCACATTTTCTCTACTATCGTATGATGCTTAGTTGCCAAATTGGGGAACTCAACATCATATGCAGAATGATAGAATGAGTTTCCGGTGGTTGATCAATATGTATCATATAAGAAATAAGAATGTTGAAAATAAAATAATATTCACTTTGTCATATTAGTGCCGCCACTTGTCATATTTCCCGATGACATGTTCTTAATCATCATTGTTGCTTGATCTCTTTGCTGCTTCGTCATAGCCCATAAAGGAGTGGTCAGGCTTACTGCCATAGTTGAGGCCAAAACAACAGTCAGTGCAATAAATATGATTGTAGCGAGGGTTGTTCTAGTTGCCATTGACTAATGGTATTAGAACCTTTTATAAAAATATTTGACTATAGATATTGTGGTTGACGTATAAAATCTGCTTGTTTTTGCCATACTATCTTCTTAGCGCTTCTAGTGGAGATAGACGTATGCCTTCCAAGCAGGATATACTCCTGCTGTTGCCAAGCTTAATGAAATGGAAAGCAACCACATATTCAAAAGATCATTCGGAAGGAAGATAGGAGCGAGATGAGCAGCTCCACCTCTGGATTCCTATTTGAAAGCGCCTTGTACTTTTTTTGGGCAAATGTTGCGGAGGATATTCGATATATCTATATGCAATTTAGATATGAGAGAAGGATCTATGTACCCAGCTTTTCCTTTGTCGGCAAATATTGCTAGGCCTCTTTAACGTTCCATGACGTAAAACTCAGTAAATATTCCTTCAACATTGATATAGTTGATAGCGTTTTCTAACAACTCGGAAATTGTACTACCCTTATCTTTACCCTTAATAGAAGTGTCCAGTTCTACAGTGGTGGAACACTAAATAGAACAGCTACGTCTTATAACGATAAATTTGATGTTTTCAAACTAGCCTCGAAGTTTTATAATTTTGAAGATAGCAGTGAGCTAGAATAAAGTCCGAGATTGACTCTGAATCTACAAAATCTCATTTTCTATCCAGATATAATCAAGATATGCTTATAAAAGACTACAAATCTTTGTAAATTACTGAGAGGAACACATTTTTAATATGTTATATTGCACACGCTGCATCTGTTGGATATATTAAATTCAGGAAATACATTAAAGGGGGTTCGAGTAACAAAACATATGCACAAATTGAAGAGTCATCATGAAGTCAATAGAATCTGGAGTAGAATTAATCATAGAGTGGTCTGTTATACAGGATTATTATATAACAATATGAGACTATCTCTATACCGGTTTTGAAAACAGTGAATACGCCAAATCTAGCTTCTTCGCATACCAATTAAAGTATTGATTAGGGTAAAGGAATTGTATAAATTTACAACATACAGCAGATTTCCTACCGAATAACTTCTATTGTATTATTTCTAATTCATTATTAAGTATTAGGAGTAGATTGTAATAATAATGTGCCTTCAGGATCTCGTATCAGATCATTATAAGGTTATAACTCCGTTATTTGTCGTGGTAATAATTTTAATATCTCTTGTCACATATAGTCAGAGCGCTTCTTCTACTGTAATATATGTCAATAAATCCTACACGAGGATGAATGATAGCCCTTTCAGACTCCCCTTTGGTACAGGATTTGCGTCTATCACGACCGCATGTCAAAAGCTTCCAATAACCAATGCTACAAAAGAGAATTTAGTAAATTTAACTAAACCTGCCGCACCAGCAAGTATTCCCGTGTTTACATGTACTTCAAATCCTCAATCTCATCTAAATCCAACAGCTGGACCAGCAACAACAAATCAGATAAAGGCAAGAATGGCTTTTGCGGAAATGGCATCGTATAAGTCATTTGATGTATACTATGCAGCAACGGAAGAAACTATCGAAGACATGACCAATCCATACACTCCTAAGGTTGATCCAGCTGGATGGACTAATAAGGGTGATTATGAAATATCAGACGCATGTAATGAAAATGTCTTCATGAATAATGGAAAGCCAAAAACATATCCTAATGGAGCATTTGGATCGCCTTACTACTCGAATTCAGATAAAGACTGTATAGTACCAGAATTAGGTAAAGGTGGGTATTCAGGAAAGGGAGATTATCAGAATGCTAATAAAATACCTGTTATTCCATCTGCAGACATTTTTATAATATTTTGGGGAGTACCCGGCAGCTGGAACACAAATGCAACAGGTTATAATACTCTAACCCATATCCGCACAACAATTAACAATCTATTTACTGGTACTGACTATATTAGTGGATTAAAACAATATGGTGTAACTGGTCCAGTGAAGATAATCGGAAACTATGTGGATACCTCCACGCCCATGCCGCAAAAGTACAATTGGATAAAGCAGACAACAAAGGTTATACAAAACGCAATTGATGCCAGAAAAGCACCTACGAAATCAGATCATACGATAATTTATTTAGTAATAACTGATGCAATAAAAGGAAACAAAAGCAACATGGCCCCAGATTCAGGCGGTCATTCAGAAATAACTATAACAATCCCTGCTTGATTTGATTATCCTAGTTTGTTCTTTTCTTTAGACTTATATTTAGGTAGCATCACTATATAAAATTCCAGATTATATATGTATTAATTATAATTTTTGTTAAGAATGTACATGATTGAAGTAAAGACTAATTTTCTGATTTATTTTAATGGACTAGATTAATAAGGCTTAAGTCGCTTACCTATCAGTGGAACACTGTCCCATAATGCCTCACAGTGTGATACCTTCATCAGTAATATGATATATCTTTTGCAACTTGGATTGCAACATATTGTAAACGAATATAAAATAGTATACTTATGAAGGTATATCCAATCTTGCCCATTTTTCTAGATGTTCATTCTATTGGAACATTGACAGAGGCAAATTTACTAAAAGAGCAGAATGTACCAAGGGATCAGCTTGGAGTAAAGACCGTGAATATACTCTACAGTTTAGAGGTTGGATCGATTTATTGTATTTTAGATGCACCAAATAAAGAGGCAGTCGAAACACATCATGATAAAATAGGCGTGAAGTGCGACTGGATTATGGAAGTAAAAACAACACAGAAAATGTGAGTATTACGTCTAACAAATGTTATAAAGATAACAATTCTTTAGAGTGCGCTCCAGTACGTTCAGCTTTCATCTATATACAATACATACATCTTAAGTTAGCATCTAATTATTGTCAGATGACACTGGATTCTTGGAAATCCTAAATCGTATCGGAAATAGCGTCTTCTAATGAAAGTATGAAAACAATATATTAAAAATCTTTTTTACTTTGGGGATTAAATGTATAGACTAATCAGCAATTTACATTATCAACTATGATAGAAAATTTACGAGTCTATTATGAGGCGCGCAAAAGTTTGGTATAGTAGACATTTGCGTAATCTATCTATCTTTCAATTCATCTATAACCTTTAGTAAGCTCTTGGCTATTTAGAAGATCAGCTAGATTCAAATTCTGACTTGGATTTCCTATCGCTGAGGGCAGATTGTCAGCTTGTGTTTGATTGGTTATGACGCTTCCGATGGGTACAAGTTATCAATGTTAGTACCATTCCTCATAGTCTGTACAGCGTGAATGATTGCTCCATCTTGTTTGTAAAATTACCAACATAAATTGGGATGCCAGTATCAGCTCTACATACTGCAGTAGGAGCGACTAAAACATTTTTACCAATATAACAATCGCCAATAAGCACTGCGGAAGGATGGACGTAAGCTGAATGATCTATATGAGGGTACGTCGTATTGGAAATAAAACTTGTCCTTACATTCTTACATTTGGAGATATATTTGGAGAAGAATTTAAGACGTTATTGTGGATATAATTTTTGTCTTGGTTACTGATATTTCTTGTGCTAGCGTGAGATAATGATGTTGCCTGTGCAGTAAACATAATTATACGGTTTAACGAAGGTAGCATTGAATTTAATTCCATGGCAATCGTTATTATTGATATTGAAATTAAGGCAGTAGCCAACAATAGACGATAATTCTGATTCATAAAATCTACACGTATGGTGAAACACTTGCTAATAAAGATGTCCAGTAATTTCGAAAAGTCTGCAAGTAATTGTGAAAGCCCTCACACATATAATGTCTCGCATTAAGACATAGTCGGAAACCGTAAAAAACTCAGACAAGAATATTTTCTATTCCAACTATGCGCGCGGTTCCTGACACATAAATGAATAATATTTTTCAGTTAATCTTATTTAATTTAATTTACATGATGCTAGGGGATTCAATTGTAAACATCTTTAGTGTACTGTTTAGCTAACGCTATCCAGAGAATTGAACTTACATAATCATTGTCTTTGCTGGGTTTAACCCGACTAAGCAAATAGGACTAGTGATATTATGCAGCTGTGACGAAAAGGATGCTGCTTTACCAGAGAACTGGGTAAATAGAGCATTACTACCTTTGCTTCATTGCCCTTCCACCTCAACATCATGACAAACTCTCACCTACCAGCATTTAGTGATATTTTAAATTTCCCTTGACAAGTACAGTAGTTGAGCTATAACTTTTCATTCGTCAATATCCTTAATCTTCTTATTGCATGATTTGATAAACCAATCATCCATTAGTATACATCCTAGCTGGATTAGCGACTCATTGTAATTATCCTACGATTATATACCCCCTTAGTAACTACACAGTATTCTCTTTTCCTATATATGTATATGAATTACCTGGCTTCATACTAGTTTGATTTCATCATGTACTTGTCAAGGATATAATATATTCAGATGCAGTGATTATGTTATAGAAAACGGTCCTTAAGGGGAAAGTGAAGGTATTAGCATTTGACACATATGCTCTAGGATCTAATAAGAGTGAAGTGACAATGCTGAAAGAAAAATCCCCCTTAGTAGTGCCGATAATGCGAACTGACTCAGTCTATTTCTTGGCTTTGCTTCATCATATGTTGCATATTTCAAGGTCCATCGTACAATCAATTTGGGCATCTACTTTGAATTTTCCTTGATATACTCGATAGTTTTCAGGCCATGTTCCTTTACGCCATCGCTTACGCTTGATAGATTAATGACCTCGTTTATGGCGTCAACTGCCTGCTCTCCGAAAGTTGCTAGCGTGTCGATTGCCCCGGTCTAAACGACCACATCATTAGAACTATATACTAAATGTTTTACTCTCGCAACTGCTTCTTCATTTTTGTTTCGTATTGACAAAATGTCTGATTACCTCCCAAATCCCAGACATCGGCTAACTATATTAGAGTTGTATAGATTTATGAAAATTTTATGTCAATTATTTATAATTTAATAGAATGTTATTATCATTATTTAAAACTGCAGGAATTTCATAATAGTCATTTTAGATTTACTGCCAAATTTCCAAAAGTTATAACTTTTGATAAAAGACTGAAGGATGTAGAAAAAGAACTAGAATTATTCTTCTTCTTCTATGGTTTACACATACCTATTAATTCTTCTAACGGATAAGTTGACCCCGCTTAATGGTTATGAAGACTCTGTAACATTGATTGAGATCTTAGACTTTTGTCAATTTCCACTTTCAACCATTCTTGGTAATATGTCAACTTGGTTGTAATGAATACTTCGTTCTCTTCTACTCCATCATAAGACGCTATTTGTGTCAATATCGAATCAACCGAAGGTATGTTTGGGCAAAAAAATACCGCAAAAATAACATTACTCTGACTCATATTTGCGGCAATCATCAAATATTCTTGCAATTCACGATATATTCTTTCAAGAATACGCCGATAAAGAGATCTGTCAACTTTGATTATCACTGCAAACTCAATGTAACCAACAAGCTGGGTAGATGACATGTTTCGTAGAATGGTAAATTCTAAAATATGGTTTTGTTGCATCTTTTCTATCCTTCTTGTGACAGTTTTCTTAGATATTGAGGCTTGTCTAGCAATATCTGCAATATCCATTCTAGCATTGGATAACAGGCATTTTATGATTTTCAAATCAGAGATATTTATATTAATAGATACTGGCTTCTGATCTACAAAAATAGTTTCCACAATTGCTGGTTTTAATAAATCAATCAGCAACCCAATCTTTTCTTCTGCATCAGTTTTAACTTCCAGCAAAAATATAAAAGTTCCTCCTAGTTGCTTGGCATGTACGAATACATTTCCTATAAGATTCAATCTATTGAGGATATCGTTTTCGTTAATATTTTTATTAACGTGCCGCATTGTCAAGATACATTCCTTCTTGTATCCAAATATTACTGGATTTACTCTTACTACAAATCTTTGTATTATTTCCTGAAAGATCAATTTATTAACTCTTGTCTTGACAGCATTTGGAGTTATACCGACAGTTAAAGCAATATTCCTATAAGAAACTCTACAATCTCCACTAAGTAAATTTATGATCTTTAAATCTATTTTATCTAGTGCTGTCTGTTGCATTCATCTCCAAGTAACATACCGGACAGCGATAAGAGTTTTGGTCTGATTTATATAGCAAGACTTGCACTAAAGATAAATTCTACTATTACATTAGAAGACGATTTCTAGATGGCTTGTACAAACCTGCTTACCAAGTCATCGTAAAGCCCTATTACCTGAGTATGAATAATAAAATGAAACAATGGCAGATGACTATTCCAATGTGTATTAATTACATTATATCATATCAGTATGTCAAGTCAAGAGGTGCTGCAACTCCTGATTGTACTTCAAAGTTAGTTACAGTCTTATGACTTCCATCCGGAAAAGCAACTATGACATTATATTTTCCTGCTGGTACTTAAAAATAGTAATTACCGTCTATGGATATAATAGAATTTACAGTATGACCAGTTTGTTGCTCCGCAGCTACCACTGTTGACCCTATAGCTGGTAATCCTGCTGGTCCTGATACATGGCCATATATTTCACCTTGTACGAGTGGTATATTTGATGAAGGCGATAGTGATACTGTACCCGTATTAACATTGGGCAATAATCCTCCACTTATAATAAATCCAGCTAATGCAAAGACTCCTAATATTCCTACAGCAGTATAAATTATGGGCCTGTAATTACTCTTATTCACAATACTTTTCTTGTTGTATTTATGTTTCTCTTCTTTTGATATTTCCTTTTCAATTGGTCTTTGCTGTTTAATAATTTGTTCTTGTTCTTGTTGTTGGTTCTGCCGTGAAATTGAAGATAATGAATATGCAGTTGCATTATAATCGTCTTCATGTGTATGTTCATGACTATTCTCCCTATGTTCATGGGAGGCACCCCATCCTCCAATTCCACCAGTATATTCTCCAGTGACTTCTATAACATCCCCATCTTTACATATTTGTTCTAACATTTCTGAAGTTAGTCTGTGATTAGCAACATAATGAGTACCATTATCATATATTGCAGGAATCATGCCAGTCTTGTTAAATATTAATTCTCTTTTAGCTTGTGAATTTGTTCCTGGCTTTGTAAAAACCTCTACCATATAAAATGGTGCAGCCTTGGGATTCTCCTGTTCTCGTAATAACAAATCATGAACCAGAATAGGATCTGCCTTTGGCAAATATGTCTCATACAAGGTTTGTAAGCCGTTGAAGACTTTTTTTATTTCAATTATGGTCGAAGACACACTATTATATAGTCACGAATTGATTTAGGTCTAGTGCAAGTGAAACTGAGTTTTTTAGCACAAATTTTGTAATCTTGTCTGCTATTAGCATCATACATATACAAAATAGACATTGTACCATAATTAATTTCTAATTTTTAGTAGATCTGATATATAGACTGAGGTCTGGCTAAGATCGGAAAATATGTACGTTTCTATCTTGAGGCGCGCGCCACCAAACAAATATGATAATGATAACAATTCTTTATAGCACGCCAACTACTTTCCCATCGAACTCATAAATAATTAAAGGCGTGTGTCAGCCGCCGACAGATTTGAATCATTTTTCTTGATTATGAAAGATAATGACATAACGATCCGTTAAGGGACCTTATTCGGAATGAAAGATGATCTCTAAAAGCATCGATTCAATGCAGCCTTCATACTTTTGATCCCTTACCGCTTTTATACCAATCAAATGTATTATAACTTCATGAGCAAATTTGACTCAATAGATGACAGTCTAGTTTCGCATATTGTCTACCGGGTTCCTAAAAACAATCATGATGCAATGTTGCAGCTATGCAAAGAAGCCTATGATATGTTGAAACAACATGGCATTCTACATTATGACATTTTCAAGTTAAGCAATAACAGTGTGCCAATGGATGGGTTTGAAAACATTGCCAATACCGTTTCAGCAAGC
>JARBAU010000257.1 GCA_029237525.1 Nitrososphaerales archaeon
AGGTTATTGTACTTTTTCACGCACGGAACATTGGAAATTCAAATTATTATCTGTGGGAAGAACATCATGCTATCAGAACCGGTTCGATCTCCTCAGTTCCCACATCTGTACCATTAATATTGATTTCCAACTAGAGTAGTTTGTTATTGCTACGATGATGTTCGATCCTAAGTCGAACACTAATCGAGCCTGATTATTTTTAGGTTTTTCTTGTACAATTTCACTATTAGTATTCTTCAGATATTTTTTCAGTAAATACAACGGTAGGAAGTATTGCTTTCCCTTTATAAAGGTGGATCGATATCCATTCATTAAATTATACACCCTTTTTCCGATTCTTGAAAATAACGCTTATATTAAAAAATTCTATTTATTTTTATCTGGGTCAGGTGTTTGCTATTTTTGATCATGCTGAAATACCTAGTGGAAAAAAACAGACATTAAGTTGTGGTTCAAGATTTACGAATAGATCTCAAACTGAGTCGTGTTAATACAACAAAGTTTTTGATGATCAAATTGCATGTACCGTAAGCGATGTCTATTGGCTAACCCAGTAATAATTTGAAATGTACAACCATTTGGGCACGTGATTGTTACATTCCTAGGTTTGCTCTTTTGGTACGGCTTCGATTATACTCAAAAAACTAACTTTGCCTGGCGGTCTAAATATATTAAGTATTTTAAATCCGCATGAATCAAGCAATTCAGCAAATTCTCGTTCTGTCCTCAGCTTCCCGCCACTTGTGAGTGCGAGCATCAAAATATCTGTGAATTTACCAAGAAAGGGTCCATTTCCCTCTGGCATTATCGTTTCGATAATAAGCAACTTAGGATATCTTCTTGACTTCTGGCTAGGACTAGGCACGTGTCCCATCTCACCCTTTCTCATAGATTGTAAGCAGTTCCTTAGCAGAACAGCTGCCGATTCATCATTCCAATTTAATAGTACATTCTTTATCATATAGCAGTCTGCACCAGAAGGTATGGCGTTAAAGAAATTACCTCCCAAAAGCTTGCACCGTGAAATTAAAGAATGGTTAATTTTTACAATGGATTGCTTCTGAGTATCTGCCCAAATTGTCCTTTTAGCACGTCTGATCACATTTGGTAGATCAAACAAGATACCTAATTGGTTTGGATTCTTCTTTAGGATATTAGCAAGAAACAACCCTTGACCTCCACCGATATCTAGGATCGTTTCAAATTGTGAAAATTTGTATGATTGAACTAATGATGAAACATATGATGCGTTCAGGGCGTTCATAGCATTATCAAAAATTTCAGCATCAATCCTGTTCTTATTTTGTTGTAAGTAGTCAAACAATTCCAGACCGTTAGCATATTTGAAAGAATTCTTACCCGTTGCTATAGCGTGAGAAAGATTAATTGTTGCTTTATTAAAGGAGTCTAGTCCGAACAACAAAGCAAAATCTCTAATTGAATTCTTTGAATCTGAGCAGAGCAATGAAGCTGCTGGGGTTAACCCGAAGCATTTTGATTCATTGTTTCTATTCCTTCTCTTTTTACTCTTGATTTTATTGATTTCACGAAATATCCCAACGCTAGCAAGCATTCGCAACAGCCTGTATAAGGCATCAGGACTTACATTCGTGAATTCAGCTAACTCTTTTATAGTCTTCGAGTTTTTTTGCAGATAATCAGGAATTCTAAGTTTTGCTACTATAGCAATCGCCAGGCTCACGAGTTGACCTTTAGCAAGTGTATCAAAAAGCCAGTACGCCGATTTTTGATACTGTAATTCGCTTCTATTTTGATGTTCAATGAGTTTTCTATTCTGGTATTTTCTTGACATTAATAGTCAAGGATGATTTATTTGGGAAAATACTTTATGCTACGTTGATATGTGTAGTCAAAGATAGGATCTAGTATCTTATGAACAGGAAAATATGTGTCTAGGCTTAATTTGTTTGGTTTTTGAACTGAACTACATCTGTCACAAAAGCTGGGGACTTACTACACACATGAAAAAATGGCGTGTATTTACCATCCATCTAGGCTCAAACCTACAGGAATGATATATGATTATCGGGATAATTATATTTTAAGAATCATGAAAAGAAGTATTTTAACTAGTCATGGATCGAGTTCTATATTTTGACAAATTAACATTCGATATTTAGTTAGACTCATATCATAAAGGCATTTACTGCCGACATTCTCTCTGAATCACATCCTCGATCGTCTAATGTTCGCATTCATCTTTACCTAACAACTTACAACCAAAATAAAATTGATCTAAAAAATCAATTCTAGAAGTGAAGGATGGTGAATTGTTTATAATGATGACTTTAGTAATTGCATAACGATTATCTGTAGCAATCATACCTGGCTTACAAACTGGTTAAATTCTGTGAAAATGAATTAGAATAATATAAGAATAAGCATTTTATCATTAAATGAGGTACATAGTTTATTTGATAGAAAATGTACCAGGACTTGTTATTGATTATAAGGCAAGCCTATCTAAAATTATATACGAACCCAACTATGGACAAACATTAACAATTTACATTAAAGCTTTTTCGATATGGATCAAATTGCATACGAAGTTGGCTACTCGATATTAGATTATTATTCTTCCCATGGACATCAGAAACGAGATAGCTGCAAACAAAGTAATAAGTAGTGTTCCCTTTGATCTTAACGTCCGAACAAGTAGTTTAAGAGCAACTTCAGCATAAGGAACCTTACCAACTTTGCGAATCAGTCTTTTTCTCAATAGTTTGCGCACAAGCTCTGCGCTACCAACATATCCTATGACGCTTACTGGATCTCCAATAAAATACGAGGATCTACTAATATCGCGATTTATCGTGGATTTCGTGGCTACGTTAGTATCATTTGAATCAGTCTTCATAATATTGAGTAAATTTAATATGTCTTTTTTTGTCCATTTGGATTTGTGAGTTTCATAATCATTTCCAAAGGCATTTCTCTGTTCACTTGGTTTTTTTGGCGTAGAGATTAATATACCTAAATTTTTTTGTAGTAACTTCTTAAGTAGTAGCTCTCCCTCGGCTTTCTTGAAGTGTTCCAGAACATCTATCAGCAGTACTAGATCATACCTAAACTCCAGCTTGTCAATAAGATCTCGAACATCACCTACATAGACGTTATTATATGCATACTTATGCAGTTCAGTAATATAGGGCCCGAATGCCTCTACCCCATCAATCCTTCTTTTGAAATTTGAATATTGTTGCCTTCCGTCCCATAATTCCAGGTATTCTCTGCACAAAATACCATATTTTCCAAACCCAACACCTACATCCAGAACAGATGGAGGATCCAAAATCGTGATTAAATCCATGATCTTTGAAATATGATAATGCTGACTAGATGGCAATTCTTTAAAGCTGATCGACCTGAATATTATATAAATTCTATTACTATCTGTTTTGCACTCAAATCTCTATTTAATTCCATGCAAGTCTCCTAGATTCTGCGACTAGCATAATTTTAAGCAATGAATTAACGATTTTAATACCGACCTGATACTAATCTCCTAAAATCACACTCATGGAATAGTCTTCTTCGAGAGCCCCAAGCCCAAAAGATAGACTACGGATATCTGCGGAAATAGATAACGGCAAAACATTCAGAGTATTTGGGATCGATCCACCATTAATAGTCCAGTCAGGATATAGGCTGCGTCTGGGCCATTGTATTGAGTGTATAGTACGTATCAATATTTGGAAGGCCGAGATTCATCGTTTGTTCCCCAAATCTTCATACTCTGCATATAATGACTTATTTGGGCCTACGGCCCATTCCCAATCTGTCAATTAAATATATGAAGTACGTCTTCTAAAGTCAATAGCCATTTGGCAGGATAGTCATTGGTGACAATAAACATTCGATTTTCGATTTACACTTTCTGAGAACAGGTAGTAGTACTTTTTAATAGCATAAACTTGTAATATGAATTGACAGTCTAGTGATGGATAGTAAGACAGATATCAAAATTCCTGATAGATCTACATATCATTTTCCTTGCTATGATGCTTGGGGTAGACTGGGATAATGAACGAAACTGAAACCTGTAAATGCAAGCACACTAGGCTTTATCATATGTTTTCCACAGTCAAAAGTTTGAAAAGCGGGCATGTTACACCAATTGTTTTTTGTTTGGAATGTAACTGTACAATCTTTGAGATGATCGAAAATACTTGAATAAACACTGTCAACATGATAATTGTGGTAGAATTGCCGATTGGTGCTTTGAGACTGTGGATTACGAAAAGATGTATTCTTGCGATGATCATGTCATAGAATTTCGACTACGATTGGACGAAGAAAATTATCAAATATTGACGATATGTGCAACACCACATCTTTTAAATCCTGATTTATCAGTATATGAGGACGCTTAGGGTATCTGCAAATCCTCCACCAGAACAGTAGGATATAATCCGTGATAGCCACACGATTTTACGCATAAATTAGATGTAATAGATGAACAAATAATAGTCCTAAAAAATAAAAATAATTTCTCATATAGTGCACAATATCAATTGATAAGATGTAGATAAACGAAAGGACACTAAAACGTCAGAGCTTAATACACACTATTCCAAT
>JARBAU010000258.1 GCA_029237525.1 Nitrososphaerales archaeon
AATAATGAATAATGAATAATGAATAATGAATAATGAATAATGAATAATGAATAATGAATAATGAATAATGAATAATGAATAATGAATAATGAATTACTTCTGTTAACTTAATGTATAAGATGTCTACAAATTTAAGATAGCGTTTGGAGTATGTGTTTCTGTATAATTAAACTGCACAACAATATACAAATATGTTATGATAGAGAAGCATAAGAAAATACTTTACAACTTTATTATCGATAACAATCGAAAGCATATATATCTGAAGTCCTGGAAAGCATGAACATTGGGAGAACCATTTTGTGGTGAAGGACTGTTATTTGTTATCTACGACACTTAGCGAGATCCATCTGCGGAAAGAAAGAATTGTGTAGGTGTTTTTAATCCTGTGAAGGCAAAGGCTTTCCTTCTGTTATTCGCATGTTACCATCTATATAACGTATTTTCTGATATTGTATGGAAGTCTTTCTAGTTAAACCCTGGGTTGACTAGACTATCTGTAAAATCGATTTGTCCTTACATTTGATTCACTTGCATACGTGCTTAAATTCTAGACGCAATTGATATAGGTTGTTTGCCTGCAGAATTCACTTTCTTTTTAATTTCCTTAGATAGAGTTCGTTTTGCACTCAGTATCTCTTTTAGTTCATGGTTATCTATCAGCATATCAACTAATTTTCCATATTCTTCATCTAATATTCCTGAACTTGATTTCGATTCAATGGCGTCAATTGCTCTCAATTTCCAGCTATCGTGAATTGCCTGATCGACCAATGCAATAACTCTATACACAACTTTACCTAGTGACGTAATTATATATTTTCCATTAGATCTTTTTACGAGACCAGAAGAGATTAAGCTAGATATTCGTGAATAATATTGTTTTCTCGTAAGCTTTACTCTAGTTATTAATATGTGAGTGTTAATCATTTCGTTATTAGAAACTGAATGATCGACATCATTTGAAGTGACTGAGGCAATAATCTTAAATAACTCCATTGATTTATCATCAGACATACTTCTTAATATTAAGGTAGTTGGTTGTTGCTCCGCGCCAGCATCAGCTGATCTTCCCATAGCCATTGTCTTTAAAACTTGAGCATATTTAAGCGTAAAGGCCGAATAAAGTGTATATATTATAAAAGAGTCTACCAAAATAAACAATAAAAAGCTGAATTAACTAAAAATGCCCCCTTATAATGAGGAATAATGATACGTGCAAGGGGAGATAATTCCATTTGTTCTATTTCAAGTTAATCCAAATTGAAAGTATCAAATTCAGGGTCAATATTAAGCATTTACCTTCAGGATCTGAAGATTATGCGAACTACTCTGTTATAGGAAATTTGAAAGCCTGAATATACCTAATCACCATTTCTGAAATTCCATACTTTTAATCATTTTTAATATATATTCACTAATTTATTATATTAAGATCAGATGTTTGCATCTTTATATCTATAACTATACTAAATGTAGATTAATATAGAATAGGGTAAAAAATAGATATCGTATGGTGACCAACTTCAGTCTTGGTATTGAGAGATTTTTCGTTAACGGGAACCGCGCCCAATGTGTAGCTAAGTTACTCCATCAGCAACTCATCCATTTAGCTCAAGTATTCATATATTACATTAAGACAAGGACACCTCCTGTCTATTGTTATCCAATAGCCACGTTTCTATCCTTTCTGTTGATTTCTAAAACGCATATACTAGAAAGTGCTCTTGAAGTATTTGGAATAAGTATTACAAGCTACTTTTTAGGACTAGCGACTTACGTCTATAACGATTTAACTGATACCAACGTAGATAAGATAAACAGGAGGGAACAGTCGATTAAATCACAGAATCAGTCCGCGCGAGAATCAATAATACTTGTGATTTTCCTATTTAGTTTAGCAGCCACTATCTCTTTTGTTATTAATATTTTGGCATTCATTATATCAATCCTATTTATTATTCTAGGTATAATGTATTCACATCCTAGTTTCAGCTTAAAGAGCAGATTCCCTTTTAAAACCATTGTTACTGCAGCAGGTGCTGGATTATTATCGTTGTTAGGTGGAGTAGCCGCGATCGGCAGCGGATCAGGATACGATATTTCTGCCGGTTCTACAGTCATGCCAATATCAACAATCTACTTGGCATTTTCATTTGCCATATTCTATTTTATTCAGTCACCTTTGGGTGATATTGCAGATATCAAGGGGGATCGAGCTACTGGCAGGAAAACATTTCCAATTGTTGTGGGATTGAACTGGACATTAACGGTAATGGTTTCTGTGCCATTTTTCATACTCGCTATGAATGGGTTGTGTTTTAATATTATGCATATTAGTGTCTATGGTACGATTGCAATAGTAGGTACATGTATCCTAGTTGTAGGGTTCCTAGGATGGATAAGTCATCGACTACATGATCCATTGCTTGTCAAATCAAAAAGAAACAACATAAGATACCTCAATATGTTTATGCAATTATCAGTCTTAATAGCACTAATCCAGCCAACGTAGTAGTTACTCAAGCTGTGGATGGTGCAACATACTTGTTGCTATCTGAAGATTCTACATATGAAAGGTCGTCAGAGCTAGAACTGGATTCCCAAACCTTTTGGTAGAAACTAGTCATGAGGTTAGCTATCCTTTCGTTACGAATGAAGATAACACCATTAAAAGTCTTTGTATTGTTAGCATGTACAAGTTCTATCCCCACTTCCCTACGATCCAATACAATCATGCTAAAGGGAAGATCGGTGGACCTTCTATCTATATTGCCTGGATACCATGGATTAGTAACTACTGTTCTACGTTCAAGACTGTTCTTGTCTTTTATGCCTGTCATGCTCTGCTGAAACTGGCCAAAAAATTTCTTAACAAGGGATTTATCACTAATGACTTTCGCCTTGACCCCTGCTTGTACTTTATGTAACATACTATTGATTATTAACTCGTTAGTGTATTTGGATGCCAGGAGGATCTCGTCCTTGCATAATTCAATCCTTTGGATAATCGCTGCTACCATGTCCTCATATTTCCATATTATGTTGACATGTGCATTATCTGAATCCTGAGTGAAAATGGTATTTTCCGATACTAGCTTACCAACAAATCCTTTGATGTCTTCTTCGCTAAATTCCTTTGAACTTTTTAGGGCATCGATCATCTTAAATTGCTTGATATTTCTAACCTGATCCATTAACTCAATGTTTTTCTGATAAACAATACTTCCCAATGTAGTGTGAACATACGCCCCTTCGGATTTTCTTACCAACCCTGCAGTTATAAGTTGCTTTAGTCTAGTATAGTAGGTCTTTTTTGCGATACCTAACTGTTGAGGAGTGGTTAAATCTGCATTCAGACCCTTCTCAGAGGCAGCGCTCATGAATATAGCAAGATTGTCGTTTCGAGATAAAACTGACAGTAACTTTAAACTATTTTTTACCGTTGTTTGGTCAAAAATTTGCTTATTGTTCATTAATCAGGACTTTGGTTCATTTATGAGGCGTTTTACTTAAAAAGATTACTAATCAAGGCACTTTTAAAATAAAAAGATGAAAATAAAATTATTTGTATTTGGCCATTAAGAGAACCAGGTTCTATGCTTGAGAAATGCATCTGTGGATTTGGGGTTAAAGGGGCATTCAGAACATTTGAGCAGTAAAGCAAACACCCGATCAGCTTATTATCCTGTAACAAGATCCATGCTACTTCAAATAGGATAAGGTATGGCACTTTAGATTTGTTTACAAGTTTGTTTAAAGCCTATGAATAATATTTTTCACAACTATTCAGTGAAGTTAAAGTTGCAAAATAATTTATCGATCGCACTGGATCACAACCAGGTTATCGAATTCTATAGTAATTTTTGTCGGATCTAAGCAAATGACGTATATTGTGTTTTTCGGTAATTTCTAAAGTTATCATTAAAATTGATTAAAAACAATTTAATGAGTTCCAATATCCTTGTACCTACCTTCTCAGACGCATGTTCAACTGCTACTGGTTAGAATAATCCTTTGCAATTGGAGATTGGTCAATGATTTGCGGCAGGCCTTCACAAATTAATAAATAGTATATTTTACAAGGGTTTTTAATGAACAAATTCACTTTGGCCATCCCAGTTAGTTTAATGCTAGTGATGGGAGTCATCGCAACCATAGGCATCTCTAATAGTTTCGCACAGTCAACAAATGACAAGAAGGGAACTATTTCAAGCACCCAAAACGGAGAAAATGGCAAGCCCGAATGGAAAGTCGCCGGCACTTGGACATTTACAGCATTAGATACTAAAACTCCAAAGTTTGATGCGAATTTTGGAATGCAAATGCTAAATGGCTCTGCAAAACACAAACACACTATTAATGATTTCAAACTGACAGGCAGTCCTAACAAAAGTAGCGATGGTACAGTATATAATGGAACTGCGACAGTATCACTGAAAAAGGGACCAGCTAACAATGTTCCGGTAAGTATAAAGATAACCAATGGCGGAGATTTTAGTTTGAAGGTTGATCCTAAGATGACAGGAAATCACTTTGGCGACACACCGATAATGGGTAAAGTCACAGCTTAATAGGACAAGATAAACAGCCATTTTGTCAAATCACGTAGTAAGAAATAACAAGTAAAGTGAATTGGGAAGATGGTAAAATGACTACGACAGCATGTTCTTCATTTCCTTTTCTTTTCTCTTCTTTTCTTTTTAGAATTTATTTGTTGCAACTATCACAAGACATAGTGCTTGTAAACTTTAGAATTAATAATTAATATCATCAACCGCTGATCAATCCCGACTCAATAATTCGTCATCTTTGATTTCTAGATTTCTCTATCTGTCTGCCTAGCTTAATTATTCTAGTTAGCCTCTTGATAAATACCAGGAAATAAAGAAAGATAACAACATGATACAAATAGATACGGTTAGCAGAATATTCAACTTATCTAGTTAGTGACCGAAAAATTATAAGTTAATTTATATACTTTCGTGGTCAATAGGCTCTGTTAACTTAACCTCGATCGATATCGAAGAATGTCATAAACCTTGTTCTATCCATATTCCTATGAACATACAGTAAATATAATTTCAGCCAATTCCATATGTGCTGTATGTCACAATCTGGCTTTCTACAT
>JARBAU010000026.1 GCA_029237525.1 Nitrososphaerales archaeon
ACTTTTTTCATTTCACCATTACGAATATACACATGAAGTAATCCCTTTTTTAATCCCAGTTTCTTGTAATTGGGTTGGAATGTTTGATTGAGATATCCAGCTCTTAATAGAATTCTTGTCCTTCTTTGTACCGTGCTTAATGGAATTTTTAGTTCTTGTGAAATAGCTTTGTTATCTGAGCCTAATATCATCAAATTAATTAGTTGATAATCTAACTTGTCTAGGCTATGAGAACCGTTAGGTGATGACAGTTGCTTATGCATTCAATATCACACCCATCACCAAATGCATATTATAAGTGTGGATTTTGAAAATACCAGTTTTGATCGTATTGGATAAATCTAACAATTTACTACATTATACTCTATATACATACTATTTAATACCTTATTTATTTTTAAAAAAGCATGAAAAAATCAATATAATTTGACTAAAATTCTCACATATTATTATTCAATTGACGCGAAGAATTACAAGTAGGTAATATTAAAAAATGTTGTCATAGCATTTTTATGCTTTTCTCTAACTATCCTCCTCACATAGCCAGCTGGGCCAAAGTAACAGAATACAACCGGGGAGAGATTGGTAAATTCTATTGGCTTAATTAACGTAGGCCTATTGGATAGCTTGACTAATAATAATAAATGTAAAAAGAGGCGTCAGGTTATACAATCTATATATCGTTGTCGTTCTTTTTAGCGCCGTCCATAACCATGATAGATCTGTCATGCCAATCAAGTAATTGGGCCTTTTGACGTGTAGACTTGAAATGTAACTCATAATCGTTTTGATGATATACACAGAATTTTTTCAATTCTAACTCTTTATACCTTGTTGGAATGGATCTTTCATATTCCATGATTTTATCCAGAATATCAATACTATTATTGCTATGATTATGATCATGAAAGGGATCGCGATGAAAAAATGAGCCCATATCTGAGAATATGGTGATACCATTTCTACTACTTTTTATTCCATGATTAAGTAATATTCTGATAAGCGATAAAAAGTTAAGTTTGTCCCCATTATTTATTATTTGATGATGACTCTCAGAATTGAAATGGGACTTTAGTGAATCTACTATTACTAGAGATCCATTTTGAATATACCTTTCTATATCTATTAAGTTAGCTCTTTTGTTTTGCCCATTTAGTAATATTTGTTTCAGAGTCGATGGATGATCGTAATATGTCAAAAACAATACAATCTCATTATTATCAAGTAGGGACATGATATAATCTGGATACATCATTCGTAGAACACGTATATCTGAATAGATTATCAGATTATGGGATCCAGATGGTGTATTAAGTAATGCATGCTGAACCTCTCTTATACCCCGGATTATCTTATCTTTATCTGCTTCTTCATTATGTCCTTTACCAGGTCTAGTATCATCCATACCTATACACACCATATATTACATTCTTGTGATATATTATATAAAAACGCTATATTTATTGTGTTTTTAACATATGCTGTCATCAATATTTAATGTATTCATGAGTCCTCTAAGAAATTGGTATCAAAAATCATATATTTATTTTATTTAACACTAAATCCAATAAGTAGCTGATATCTCTCTTACACTAGACGTCACTTTTTTAAAGGATTGGTATTTTATTTATACTCGTTGTATCATACATTGTTCTGACAACACAACTTTATCTATGCCATCTTTGGATCTTTATGATGATAGTTGTATAATATTATTGTCTGATTGACAGATATTCTACGTATCTCAGATCGACCAACCATCTATTCCTGGGCTAATACCAAAAACGCGCCTAGTACTTGTCTTTTTCGTATTATCCGGTACTCACATTTTGATAAGATGATATAATTGTAGTGGTCTAATGAAAATGGGGGTGTTGGCCGGTCAGCAGCTGTAAGTGATTCAATAACAGCATATAAACTGCTGCTTAGTTGATTTCGTAGAAAAGTCTGTTTGATATAGTAAAAACACTGTTATTTCATCTGCTAGCCATTTTATATTTATGTTACCATCTAGTATTTATAGACTCATTGTAATGTATCCAGATGGAAAAGAACAGATTATTGAAAACTATGCTGTATGGCCAGGCTCAAACAGATCTCGTAATCTAATATATATACAATAATCAGTGATGTCGAATATGAAATCAAATACCAATGTCAGGACGATATATGAAATATCTATTGTAAGGTAAAAAACATCCATTTATTCTCATAGTGGTTACAAAGAAAAAACAATTTGAATCACCTTTACATTCGTTTGCTGGCTTGAGGATACTGGGTCTTATAACTTATAGCCAGACTATTCCGATATATCTACATATGCGGAATTATCATGGAAATTTGCATTGCAGTCTTATCAACCCTGTGAATCCTTTTGTAAATCTGCTCCTCCTCCTCTGCACGTCTTCTTATGTATGAATTTTCAGACAATATCGTCAAAAGAACTCGAAAACTGTAACACAAGTCTATTATCTTATTTTTTTTCATTATCTTCAGATTTCCTTTTCTTTGACTTTCTTGGTTCTTTTTATCCTTTCTTGGGTAATATCTTTTCCTTTCTTGATCTTTTTTTGGCTATCTTTGATGCTGAAATTAGTACATCTTTAGGTTTATTGACTATGGTGTTATATTTTCGATAATTTCTTTCCCCTTATTTCTTGACATTGAAATAGTTTTGATGATATTGTTGTTGCAAGACTTTCCTTAAGCCCTTCATATTTTTTATAATTTATCATTCTGTTTTCTTCAATCTGTAAATGTCCTCGATGTTCTTCTTTCCCATATACCTCTTGTTTTGTGACTTTTATATTCTTCTTGATGCGATAATTCCATTTTCTGTAATTGTCTCCATTTGTTTGATCTCATTCTCTGAAGGCAGATATTTTCGTATTTAGGTATCCCTTGCTTCCTGTTCTGTTATACTAAAGTACAATGAAGAAAAGGCGAAATCAAAATACATGGACGAATCATAAAATGAATCTATTGTTACTACTTGTTCTTTCTACCCAATTCTCTTGCTATTTTCTTTTCATGCTTGGACAAATTAAACACTTGATCCCTAAGTAACTGAATTCCTAATGCAGGATCTACACCCTTAGGACATACCTTGCTACAAGAACCTGCAAAATGGCATCTCCATATCCCGTGTCTGTCATCAATGATTTTTAATCTATCCTTAGAAAGGACATCTCTAGTGTCTATGTAGTACCTATATGCCTGAGCTAGTGCCTGGGGACCAGGAAACTTCATGTCAGTTGCAACTGTTGGACACGCAGAATAACACAAACCACATTTTATACAGTAGCTAAATTGCAAGTACTTATCAACATCTTCAGGACTTTGACCGAATTCTGACAAGGGGGATTGACTTGTACTAATATCTGCATTCTCATTATGAATATAAGGCTTCATCTGTTTATGATGATCAGAGAATTGTGAAAAGTCTGTAACAAGATCACGTATGTGTGGAAAATTAGCAAGCGGTTCGCATGTAATAGTATCATTGCCTTTGAATTCAGACACATTTGTATAGCATGCAAGCCTTGGGACACCATTAATTCTCATTCCACACGAACCACAGGATGCCATTCTGCAAGAGTATCTTATGGCTATACTGTTATCCAAATAGCTCTTTGCATATATAAGGGCGTCTAACACAGTAGTTGATTTTTGCAATGGTACTTCAAACTTGTCATAGTGGTGAGATTTGTCACTGGTAAAATTAACTCTAAATATCTTTAATATAATTTTATTACGCTGTTTGTCTTCTTCATATTGCTTCTGTTTCTTCACATTATTGCTGCTCGTGCTTGTGCTGTAAGAAGTGTTTTCTACGCGTTCGTTCTCTGTATCATCTTTATCTTTTCCTTTATTCAATTTCTTAAGTTTTTCAATAATATAATTTGCCATTACTTTACCACCACAGTCCTGCCCAACTAATAGTGCCTCTCTTCAGGTTTGTAATGAGTAAATGTAACGGGAAACCAGTCAGTTTTCGGGCCTTCCCGAGTAGGTCCACCAAAATAAGCAAGACTATGTTTCATAAAATTGGCATCATCGCGTTTAGGATATTCAAGCATTGCATGTGCACCTCTTGATTCATGTCTATTTAATGCACACAATAAAATAACTTCAGAGATTCGAAACATTGAATCTAGTTCCATTACGTTTATAAAATTAGTATTATATTCTCTTGCAGTATCATCTACATGTCTCCACTGAGATTTCATTAACTCTCTTACCTTTTTTAATCCTTCAGCCAGACCGAGCTCTGTTCTGAATACGTGAGCATTAGAATCCATTGTGTCCGTTAAATTCATTCTAGCTTCGTATGGATTAATTTGTCCTCTTCCCCTAAATATTCCATCATAAATTCTCTTCTCCTCATCAATAACTTGTTGTTGCTGAATATCAGGTGATGATGTGCCGCTATTTCTACGATTTAATACATATCGGGCAGCCAATTTGCCAGTAATATTTCCCCAGACAAGGCATTCACCTGTTGAATTTGCACCCAGACGATTAGCACCATGAACACTATTACACGCTGCCTCTCCCGCGGCCCATAGTCCGTTCATTTCTGTTGCTCCATCAATGTTGGTGTGTATTCCTCCCATCATGTAATGACAAACAGGTCTTATTTGTATGGGCTCTTCGGCTATATCAACACCAGAAAACTTTATGCCAATTTCTCTAATTCCACCTAATCGCTCCTGTATCTTTTCTATTCCAAGATGGGTAAGATCTATTTTTAGACAGTCGACGCCGCCATCACTTTTAAACCCTCGTCCTTCGTCGATCTCTTTCATCATACCACGGGATACTACATCCCTTGAAGCAAGTTCAAGCTTGTTAGGAGCATATTTTTTCATAAATCTTTCACCTTTGTTATTGATAAGATAACCACCCTCACCTCGTGCTCCTTCAGTAATCAGTATCCCAGAAGGCAAAATACCAGTGGGATGAAACTGGACAAATTCCATGTCTTTTAGCGCTAATCCTGCTCGATAGGCCATATCAAGACCATCAGGAGTTGAAGAGTAAGCGTATGTAGAAAAGCTGTAAATTCTGCCTGCACCTCCAGTGCATATAATTCCAGCAAGTGCCTTGAACTTTATGAACTCTCCTGTCTTCATCTCGATAGCAGTCACTCCACAAAAGCTATTATCATAATAGGTAAGAATTGAAGTGCAGAACCACTCATTAAAGAAGTCAATATTTTCATACTTCAGGCATGTATCGTAAAGTGTTTGCATTTCAAAAAAGCCTACCCTATCCTGGGCGTATGTAGCTCTAGGATAAGAGTAACCGCCAAACCATCTCTGAGCAATCCTTCCATCTTCTTTCTTTCTTGACCATGGCATTCCCCAATGTTCCAATTGATATATCTCAAATGGCATCTGTTTGACCAAGAGTTCTGCTACGTCTTGATCTGCCAAGTAATCGCTTCCTTTAATAGTATCGTAAATATGAGACTCTAGATTATCGTCATCTTGAATCACTGCAGCTGTTCCGCCTTCAGCAGAAACTGAGTGAGATCTCATAACCTGGACTTTCGAAATCACCGCAATTTTCAGCTTATTGTCTTCAGATGCGGCTGAAATAGCAGCTCTAAGGCCAGCAATACCTGATCCAATAATGATGATATCATAAGATATTATATCAGTCAATTGTTATTTTCCTAATCTCTCCAAGACTTATGCCATCATCCATATTTATCTGGATCTAGCTTAGCCAGTCACACCTATTTTGATAACGGATTTGTCAAATTTGTTAGTGGATTTTTCTTCATCAAGAACATTGGATTAGTCATATTTCTCATCGAATTCTCCTTATCAAATCCGGTTACTCCAGTATTATTCGTATTGGTTCTATTACTTGTTTCGGATGTAATACTATTGCCGTGGAAGGTTATGGTAGCCCCTGTCGCGTTACTGTGATAAATTTTCTCTGAACCATTTGGTTGTTGTTGGCCAATTGCATCTGCATACTGACTGTGCTGAGTCAGAATAAATATAATTGTAGTTATTGTAATTATTAACAAACCACCAAAGATCACATTCACATTATCTGTGAAATCGAGGCATGAGGCACTACATATCTGCTTAAGTACATGTTGTTTAGTCAATAAAGAACAAATATGATGCAATTAATTTAATAGTTTTTGTTTTTGTTTCGAGAGCTATGGTCGATAGATGCGTATGTTTCTAACTGCGAAATGTGGATATCTATTGATGATTTGGGATAAATAATGGAATATATCTATATTAATCACAGAATACTTTACAATGTAATTAAGCATCTGGCAAATTGGTGTGATATTTTTATTCATTTTTAAACCATCGCATTTTACCAAAAGTCGATTTATATTCTATATCTTTATTGTGTTCTACTAGGAATTAGTCCTGGTAGATGTTCTATTCTTTCCTATGTGTAGTATCATAAACATTTCAATACTCAGGAATTCAAGCTCGGTGTACTACGATATTCGATTTGGAATAAGTCGTTTTACAAAATGAAGCACTAATTTGCAATAATTTTTCATTAGTTCTGAACATTATGCAGTTGAATCTGCGGTTGAGTCGTTAAGTCTAATAGATTTGTGGATCTCATAAATGAAACAAATTTTTATTATAAAACATATAGATAGTAAGTTGGACAACTAAATGACGAGAAGATATGTCTACTAGACAGGATACTCATTACTCCTCTAAATTTGAGCCGGAAACTGTTCTTATATTACAAGGAGGAGGCTCGTTGGGAGCTTATGAATGTGGCGTCTACAAGGGTTTGAGTAAGAGGGGAATCCATTTTGATATTTTAGCAGGTTCTTCTATCGGGGCTATTAACACCTCAATTATAGCCTCGGCACAAAACACAGGCAAGGACAATGCCTCATCTATACTTGAGGATTTTTGGTTAACATTGTCTGAGAACTTGGGCTTGCCAAACCAGCTAATACAGTCCCCGTTTTCATTCATCTCATCAGATGAGATGATGGCTATATTGTCTTCGATGTATTCAATGTTTTATGGTAACTCTAATGCCTTCTTGCCTCGATGGTTTGATCTAGATTCTAAAGACTTTTTTATGCCTTACAAATGGACATATCTGTATGATCCAGGGCCACTAAAAAAAACATTAAGACAATATCTAAACGTTGAAAATCTTATTAAGATGGATCATATTGAAATACATAATCATAACAGAAACCATAGAACAGATACTGGTAGAAGAGATAATAGAAAGTCCTCTAGGTTAATCATAACTTCTACAGACATACAGAAAGGAGAATCTGTTATTTTCGATAATACTTACTCTGATATAACTATAGACAAGATAGTTGCATGTGCTGGCTATCCCTTCTATGGGCTAAAATGGACTGAGGAAAATGGTAGATATCTATGGGATGGAAGTTTGCTGACTAATACACCAATGTTGGAAGTAGTAAGGCGTTCTCCGCAATTGGATAAGAGATTTTATATCGTTGACGTGTTTCCACGTCAACAGAAAGAAGTTCCATCTAATATGATGGAAGTATGGCATAGGGCCAGAGATATTATATTTATGGATAAAACGGATAAGAATATAGAAATGCTAAGGGGAACTGAGAACTACCTATCTCTGGTAAGAAAGATATATGACATTCTGCACGCCGATGATGCAAAGGTAGATCAGACTACAAAAGAAAAACTTAGAGATATAGAATCTGAATACCATTCGCTAAATCAAAAACACGGGGCATCTATAACTGACCTAGTCAGAATCGGAAGACGAGAAGGAAGCTTGCATTATCTATTTGAAGACGCAGATTTTTCATTATATAGAATTAAAAAATTGATAGCAGAGGGGGAAAAGGATGCAGAACACGTTCTAGTACGGGAAGACAAAAGTTGATAATCTATTACAGTAGTCCGATTTCTAACTTCGTTTTATCGGGTACTATAATATGTCAATGTATAAAAAGAGGTCATCAGTACTATGACAGGATTTGATAATTTTCCATTCTGGCTGAGATTTGCACACTTTATTAATATCATATTTATTACTTTATTGATCCGCAGCGGCATTGAAATACTTAGTGCACTTCCAAAGCTGTATTGGAACGATCATGCCAAGCCAGGCACTGAATGGATCAAATTTACAAAAAAGAAAATGCCTGAAGACAGATTATGGATATCATTAGAAGAAGAAGAGTCGTTCTCTTCTTGGATAGCATTACCTGGCCGTAAAAATCTCGGCTTGGGAAGGCATTGGCACTTCTTTTCTATCATATTTTGGATAGCAAATGGAGCCGCATACTATCTGCTGCTTTTTACGAGTGATGAATGGCAGCACCTAGTTCCTACTACACTGTCAACAGTCCCGGACGCCTTTCATGACGCAATATTGTATGCGTCATTTCATTTTCCCCCGCCAGGTCATCCATATAACGCGATTCAACAGCTCACCTATTTTGTAGTTGTATTTATCCTAGGTCCATTCATGATCGCAACAGGAGCAGCGATGTCTCCGGCAATAGATGCACGATTTCCAAAGTATCCAAGGATATTTAGAGGGCGGCAAGTAGCAAGAAGTCTTCATTTTCTTGGCATGATTGCATTTGTTTTATTTATCATAATTCATCTAACCATGGTCATATCGGAGCGATTTTCAGAAAATATGGGAAATATTGTATTGGGTCATACAACTAGCTTTGGAGTAGCAGCTGGTCTATTCACACTAATTGTTTTATTTGTCATAATAGTTCACATTTGGGTAACTGGAATCTCATTACGTAAACCCAGAAGAATTCAAAATAGTCTTGATCTAGCAATCGTGCCAGCAAAATGGCTTTTGTTCCGTAAAGCTACGTCCAAACAGCAATTTACCAAATCAAAAGTTTCCTCATTTTTCAGAGTAAATGGTTATCCTCCTGACACTAACGAATACAAAAACCTTTTAGAAAACAAATTCAATACTTACAAGCTCAAGATTTTTGGACTGGTTCAAAGACAACTCGAACTTTCACTTTCAGATCTACATGCCATGAGTAAGCAGGAACAAATTACAGAGCATTATTGTATCCAAGGTTGGACGGCTATAGGAGGATGGGCTGGTGTACCTATGCAGTACATCATATCATTATGTACTCCTCTTCCAGATGCTCGCTACGTTGTATTCCGCTCATTTCAGTACACGAATGGGGATGAATTCTATGAAGTACTAGATTTAGAGATTGTAAAACACCAGCAGACAATCCTAGCCTACGAATTGAATGGTGAACCACTTGATATAGGGCATGGTGCCCCTCTAAGACTAAGAGCAGAAACACAACTAGGTTACAAGATGGTCAAGTGGATTCGATCAATAGAATTCGTATATGATTACAAGAACATTGGCATGGGCCAGGGAGGGCACAGAGAAGATCATATGTACTACAGTCCTCGCGCTGGAATATGAGCTCATTACAACTTAATTTTGATAACTTGATTGATGATAATAACCAACTGATAATAAGTAATAATTGATCTTTTGTGGTCGATTATGCTTCAAAAAAGACTATTGACTAGATTAGAACTATTTCATGTAAATTATTTTGATGATCTCTAAAAGTGTATTTCATAGTAACACTGATCCCATTTCCGGACTTAAATTATCTAGATCACGATATGGCTTTCCTATTAATGTTGAAAAAAGCATCTTATACTTAACATAGTATCTAATGAATACAATCGATACGGATACTATGGATAACTATAAATTTCAATTATTAATCCTTAGGTTTGATGATCTAATTAACTATTGTTTGTACGAATGAAATCTTTTTGAGACTACAAAAATTCATCTTTCTATGGAGAAGCTAAACGAACACCGCTAGCAGGTCAAACTACTTGAAGGGATCACCTTGAGGAAACAGGAATCAGTTTAACATTAGCAGGGACCGAATGAATTATTTGTAAATAGGTTACATTAAGAATATCCAAAATCCTCTTGTACTTGATGAGAAAGCAAATAAGTAAGAGTATAAAAATTGAATATTAGTGATTTATTGTCTCATTTGGCCTCTTGTTTACTAGGATTAGTAGTAGTGGTGGTGGTAGTAGTAGTAGTTGTTAATTGTTTCTGTTCATTTTTAGGATTGTTCTCTGATTCAGATCGTTTTATCATTGCTACACCTGGTTTGGATACCAGATCCAAAGTCCAATCTCCCATTACCTTTAATTTCTTCTTGAATGTCGGTAGACTACCCAAATAGTAAGTACGCCATAACCACCATGATATGAATCCGTGTGATTTGATACCAAATATCGTTGCTACACCTGTTCTTTTTCCTAATTCTGCCATCATACCCTTAGTTTTATAATCAAATTTTGTTCTTTTTGTTTTTCCTTTAATGGCGGAGATGATATTTTTCGCGGCCGCCTTTCCCTGTCTTATAGCATGTTGTGCAGTAGGAGGATATGGTTTTCCAGTATTAGGATCGGTTATAGAAGCGCAGTCGCCAAGTGCATAAACGCCATCATGATCTGGAACCTCCAAATAATTGTTGGCTATTATTCTATGGGCTTGATCATGCTCGCATGCAAGTTCGCTAATCAGTTTACTTGGACTTACCCCTGCAGACCAAATTAAAGTATAAGATCGTATTACGGTGTTGCTGCCGTCATCCAATTTTATAGTATTTTGTGTAGCCCCGACAACATGTGTATTCATAATGAACTCTACACCCTTAGCCCTTAACTTTTCCAATGCAAATTTACCAAGTTCCTCATCCACCTGTTCGAGAAGTTTATCACTTGTATGGACAAGTATTATCTTTACTTCTGACATGTAGATATTTTCATACGAGTCCTTAACTGATTCCCTTATGAAGTCATTTATGGTTCCTACAGTTTCAACTCCATTGAATCCTCCTCCGACTACAACAAAAGTTAACAGACTTTTCCTTAACTCTTTGTCGTGCTCCTCGAGATTTGCTTGTTCAAGCATGTTTATTATATGATTTCTAAGAATAATTGCATCTCCAATATCCTTCATGGTAAAGGAGTGTCTCTCAATTTCATTCATCTTGTGAAAATTATTTTCACTTCCTAAAGCAATTACCAGATAGTCATATTCTAATATATGTTGATCCCAAGTTAGAGGATCGGAATGTTTTCCAATTGCATGTGTTACAACCACTTGTTTCTTGTCAAAATCAACTGATTTTACACTTGCCTCATAAAATTTAGCCCTACCACAGAATTCCCTGACAGGTGTTACAATATGTCTAGTTTCAATCATGCCGGAAGCAACTTCGGGAAGCATAGGAGTGAAAAGAAGAAAGTTATCTCTACTAACTAAAGTGGTCTCAATTTTTGAATTATTCTTAAATTTCTTTTGGATCTCTTTTAATACTTCAATTCCCGCAAATCCGCTTCCTAAAATTAGTATTCGTGTTACATTAGATCGTTGGATTTTTTGATACGGTTTATAATTGTTTAGCGTGTCATTTTCAGGCATATGTTTCTCCTTTTTTTGTACACCATTTACTCCACGTGATGAATATGTAACAATTCATCGTAGAATCTGACCGATTTAATGTTTACAAATTCGAGCATCCCATACTTAGACAACTCTCTTCCAAAGCCACTATTCTTTACACCACCAAACGGTACTCTGGGATCAGATACAACAACGTTATTTACAGATACAATCCCCGAAGATATCAGCCCAGATAATTTTTCTGCCTTTTCAAGGTCTCGTGTCCAGACACTCGCTCCAAGTCCATATTGAGAGTCGTTTGCTAGGAGGACGGCTTCATTTTCGTCATTAGCTACAAGGATAGGGGCTACAGGACCGAAAACTTCCTCTTGTGATATACGCATTTTCGGCAAAACATTGATTACTATAGTTGGACGATAGAAATATCCTCTATTCCCAAGACGTTCACCACCTGTTACTATTTCAGCACCACCCTTAACTGTATCATTGACAATTGATTCTATTTTATTTAGTCCTTGCTCGTTGACCAATGGTCCAATATCAGTTGTATCTGACATAGGATCTCCGACTCTGAGCTTCTCTGCTTTCTGTACAAATTTTTCTGTAAATTCCTTAACGATTTTTCTGTCCACAATAAATCGTTTTGAAGCAATACAACTCTGACCACAATTTATGAATCTTCCCTTTATTGCTCCATCGGTTGCTTTTTCAATATCTGCATCCTCGCAGACTATGAATGGATCACTTCCTCCTAGTTCTAGAACACACTTTTTTATTTGATACGTGGCCCTTTGTGCCACTTTACCGCCAGCAGAAACACTACCTGTAAATGTTACAGCATTGACATCATGGGAATCTATCAGATTTTCAGCAACGCTTGAATCTCCTGTTATTGTTTGAAATACCCCATTTGGCAATCCAGCGGCGGTAAAGGCATGTTGGATTTCTAGCCCACATTGTATCGTTGCACTTGCCGGCTTTAGAACAATTGTGTTACCAACCATTAATGAAGGTGCGGCGAAGCGGAGTGCCTGCCAATATGGAAAATTCCATGGCATAATACTGCCTATAACACCTAAAGGTTGAAATGTTATGAAGGTTTTTCTGGCATCCGTATTGATTATTTCATCATTTGAAAATACTTTTCCGTTATCAGCAAAATATTCTAATGCCCAGGCACATTTTTCTACCTCAGATTTAGACTCCTTTAATGCCTTTCCCATTTCCTGAGTTGCAGTTTTAGCAAGGTATTCTTTGTTTTTTCTCAGATTGTGTGATAAATCGTATAGTAAGCCACTTCTTCTATCAATAGTTAGCGTACTCCATTCCTTAACAAATGCATCCTTTGCCGTTTTTGTTACTTTATTAATATGTTCTTTATCAAAAATTTCATATTCATTTATATTCTCTTCAGTAGCAGGATTTTTAGTCTTTATTGTTTTTAATCTTCCATTTTTCTGTTGTTCTTGTTTTTGCTGACTTTGCTGACTCAAGGAGTTATCACCCCTCTTCCCATGATTTTGCCCTCCTTTAGTTTAGAAAGTGCCTCAGTTGCTTGGTCAAGCTTAAACTTTTCTGAAACTAGTGGTTTGATAATCTTTCTTTTTGCCAGTGATACTAGCTCGTCTAAATCATTTAAGCTTCCTGTATATGATCCAATAATTTTGTAAGCTCTGGTTGGCATGGTGACTAAACTAAGTTTTAATTCGCCTCCAAACAATCCAACTAAAATTACTTTTGCCCTTCTTCTAAGAATTTGCATGTCTGTTTCTACGGTCTTTGAACCATTAACAAAATCTATGACAGCGTCTGCACCTATCTTGTCGGTAAGTTCCATCACGGCTTTGACGGGATCTTCTTTTTTTGAATTTATTATATTATCAGCGTGTCCCTCTTTTCTAGCTACCTTCAATTTTTCATCTTCTAAGTCGATCGCGATTATCTTGGCTCCTGTTATTGCTTTTGCCAATTGCATAGCCATTAAGCCCAGTCCTCCTGCTCCTACCACTACGACGTTATCATCTGGCCGTAGAGTAGCGTTTTTCACTGCATTATAAGCGGTAAGAGCAGAGCACGATAGTGTAGCTGCTTCGTTGATATCTAAATCGTCTTCTAGTTTGACAAGATATCTATAACTTGGAACAAGAACATAATCCGAATATCCGCCATCATTGTATACTCCTAGTGATCTTGGTTTATCACACAGATTTTCTTCCCCGATTCTACAAGCCGGACATGTTCCCTCGCCAATCCAGGGATACACTAACACTCTGTCGTCTTCAGTGAACCGACTCTCAACCTCTTCTCCTATACTTTCTATAGTACCTGCGATTTCATGACCAGGTGTTACAGGGTATTTCACACCCCTATCTGTAGTCTTTAGAAATTTTCCTCCTGGTCCTTCATATCCTCCCTCCCATAAGTGAATGTCACTATGACAAACCCCAGAAGATAACACCTTTACTAATACCTGAGATCCCTTTGGTTTAGGAGTAGTAAGCTCTTGCACTTCGAGGGCCTCTTTAGGCTTGATAATTCTTGCAGATCTCATAA
>JARBAU010000259.1 GCA_029237525.1 Nitrososphaerales archaeon
AGGTTTCAGCCATAAACCATTCCAGGAATTATGACCTATCGCGGTTTATCCTCAGTTTCCCGAGGTTATCCACGTCCCCTGGGCATGTTGACTACGTGTTACTGAGCCGTATGCCACGTATTGCTACGTTGACTCGCATGGCTTAGTCCCACTCTGATAGCAGTCGGGTCCGGCAGGATCAACCGGAGTCAATCCAATTCGTGATTTTAAAGAGTACGGCCGGATAACTTGTTCTTGTGCGGGTTGTGTGATCGTCAGATCCAATTCTTTGAATTGAATCTCCATATTATAAGCGCAACTGGAGGTCAGTGAATCATAGCATGGCTCTAAGACCAAAATCATCACCAACGCCGCCTATTTCATTGCGTTTAGTGTTCTCTTGCGTGATTAGAATATAAATCTTCGCAAGGGCATTGATCAACAAAGTCTTTAGGAAACAGCTAACTAAGATCTTGAGGATTCTGCCAAATTTACGGACTTGCATGCTAAAATTGACCTGACATTTATTAGTCTCTGCCACAGTAACGGATTGCTACTCAACTGTAATTAGTTTACAAACAAATAAAGAGGATACTAATTAATACGTGCCAAATACAAATGAATATTCCTAGCTATCAAAGCAAGTATCGGCAAATGACCGAAGGGTCGAAGCTTCTCTACAAGAAGTCTACAAAAATTTTTCCTGGGGGTATAAGTCATAATATTCGATATTTTCAACCATATCCATTCTTTGTAAAAAAGTCTAAAGGTAAGACATTGTACGACGTCGATGGAAACGCGTTTACAGACTATTGGATGGGTCATTGGGCACAAATACTCGGACATGCTTCCCAGCCAATTACTAAAGCATTATCTACACAAGTCAGGAAAGGCACTCTATATGGCACTGTAAATGAGGCTAGTGTAGAACTTGGTAGTTTGATCCAAAAAGTGATGCCACTTGCCGAGCTTCTGCGTTTTAGCAGTACAGGATCCGAGGCAACCATGTACGCAATCCGTTTGGCACGTGCAAAAACTGGAAGAAGAGTGATTGCTAAAATCATCGGAGGATGGCATGGTTTCAACACACCTTTACTTCAGACTGTAAATTATCCATTCGAATATGAGGAAGGTCCAGGCTTGATTCAGGACGAAGAACAGTTTATAGAATCCATACCTTTCAACGATTTAGATCGATCTATAAAGATCCTTGAATCTATCAAAGACGACTTAGCCGGAATAATTGTTGAACCTGTCCTAGGAGGGGCCGGCTGCATCCCACCCCAGGAAGACTATTTGACCGGTCTCCAAGAATTCGCTAGAAAGACAGGTAGCATGTATATACTGGATGAAATTGTGACTGGTTTTCGATTATCTCTGGGAGGCGCTGTTCAGTACTATAGATTGGATCCAGATCTATTTACTTTGGGCAAGATTGTTGGTGGAGGAATGCCAATTGGAGTGGTATGCGGAAAAAAGGAAGTTATGGCGCTGGCAGATCCGGTTAAGAGGAACTCAAAACAGTCATGTTGCGCTATAGGTGGCGGGACTTTTTCAGCAAATCCCATGACGATGACTGCAGGTATGGCGAGCCTAAAATACCTTATAAAGAATAGAAGATCCGTATATCGAAAAATAAACAATCTTGGGAACCAGACAAGACAAGGGTTGAATAAGATCTTTTCTGAGGCTAGAATTCCTGTGGATGTAACAGGCGTTGGATCACTTTTCTGTACTCACTTTTTGAACAGTGAATCAGAGAGAATTCTTGACGCAGCCGACGTAGGCAAATCCAATAGAAATATGTTGATACGATATCAGGTAGCATTAATGTCAAACCATCGAATATTTTTCTTGCCTCTAAAAATGGGAGCTTTCTCAGAAGCTCATAGCGAGCGAGATATGAACGCACTATTTGATTCCACACGAAGCATTATTTCATCAGGCATTTTATCGTCATAAATACGCCTCAATTGACTTTCTAGTGGTAGATGCCGCATGAAAAAAAATTGTAACTACAAAATTATTATAATTTGTTAACATCATACAAAAATTCGATCCTTGTACTCATAACTTGTAATAGATCAAACTGAAAACAAACAAGTACAAATTTTTTATATCAGTCTGGAGAGAGTTATGTATAGATGTCCATCCTCATAATGATCAAAGTGGATGAAGCAAATCTTTTCTCGATAAAGATTTGCGAGAAATGTGGTCGCTCCATTAGAAATTATGATATATGTGACTGTGAAGTCATAAATTTGGCAACACCTAGCTCCAACTCGCACATTTACTCACACAGTTCCGCCTAATACAAAATTTCGATTGCATCAGATTCAGAACTACTGTCTGATTCCACTAAACAATAATCGACCATGTACTGGCTGAATTATAATATTTGATTGATTGATTGATTGATTGATTGATATACTAGAGAAAGCCAATTAGAATATTTGTCACTTTCAAAGAGAATAAAAAAAGAAAGATCCGTTTTCAAAGATCGTGGATTTATTCAATCCATAACAATCCCCAAAAACTTGGCTCGATCTAGCTACCCAACTATCGAATCTTCTAATGTCCCTAGTTCAAAAAGTATATGGATCGAGGCATATGGGTGCCCCTCAAACATTGCAGACTCAGAAATGATTAAAGGATTACTAATTGCTGACGGGTTTGATATTGCTCAGAGCCAGACTGAGGCAGACGCTAGCATCATTGTAACGTGTTCGGTGAAGGACTCGACTGAACATAAAATGTTACATAGAATTAGAGAGGTTACAAAGTCAGGAAGACCAGTTGTCGTTGCAGGTTGTTTAGCAAAAGCAGATAAAAAGAAGGTTCAATCTACCAATTCGGCGGTTTCACTTATGGGACCTAATTCCCTAGATAAGACTGTTCATGTTGTACGATCTGCGCTACGAAATAAAACAGTCATAGCGCTTGAGGATTCGGTGCTACCTAAAATCAATTTGCCGAGAGTTAGATTAAACAAACTAGTTTCTATAGTTGAAATTTCAACAGGATGTCTGAGTGAATGCAGTTTTTGCCAAACTAAGACAGCTAGAGGTCGGTTGAGGAGCTATCGAATTGGTGATATAATTAGACAGATAAGACAAGACATTTCAGAAGGATGCAAGGAAGTATGGCTATCCTCTACTGATAATGGATGTTATGGGAGAGATATAGGACTGAACTTGGTTGATCTATTGCATTCGTGCGGGAGTATAGATGCTAATTATAAGATAAGAGTTGGAATGATGAACCCGATGTATATTCCAAGCATGGAAGAAAAGCTAGTCAAAATTTTTGAACGGAATGAAAAAATTTTCAAGTTTATCCATATACCTGTCCAAAGCGGAAATGATAGAATATTAAAAAAGATGAAGCGTGGCCATACCGTCGAAATTTTTAAAAGACTTGCAAAAATGCTCAGATCTGAAATACCAAGAATTACTATAGCTACAGACATCATAGCAGGCTTCCCATCAGAATCTGATGCTGAGTTCCAGGACACAATTTCATTACTTTCAGAGATTCGACCGGACATAACAAACATTTCAAAATATAGTTCCAGACCTGGGACCGAGGCTAGCAAAATGGATAGATTGGACTCTCAAACCATTAAGAAGAGGACTGAAGAACTTCACCTATTGGTCAAAAAAATATCTATTGAACAAAATCTTAAATGGAAAGATTGGAGAGGGAGAATTTTAGTCGACGAAATAACTAATGATGCGTTGATCGGTCGAAATTTCGCCTACAAGCCAATTTTTATTCCATTTGTAAAATGTGGATTGTCAAAAGATCTGGCCAAAAATGAGCTGGGTTCAGAAATCGACGTTGAGGTGGAATGGGCTTCTCCAAATGCATTGCGTGGTAGTATTTTGTAGCAACCAAGATCAAAATAGGAAATTGAAATTAATTTATCTTAGCTGAGTCTAGGATTTTATTTACTAAGGGTAATTGCTTATCAAAATCGCGTTGGGCATCGATGTAGGAAAACGTATATTTCTTGCCATTTTTTACTGTCCAAATATCCATGGATTTAAGAGGGAAGGTCAGTGATGGATCATCGCTGCTATACGAGTAGAGTATTTTCTTTGCACCAATGCCTCCGAGATTAGTCGCATTTGATTCAATCAGATGAAAGTTATTAGTTTTTGCAACTTCGGCCATATTGATCCGAGTCAAATCAGCCAATGTCCTACCATTTTCTGGCAAAGCCCCCACTGAGAAAAGAATGATTGGTGGTATGATAGCCATATCACTTTGTCTAGTCGTGTTTAATTTAATAACGGTGACCGGACCCGTTTCTTGCGTCGATATTGTCCAGTCTTTTGGGTGTTGAAAATTGATCCCTAAAGTCGAATTCTCATATCCTCCGAAAACCATATTGCGCATTGCTGAAGTTGCATTGCTATTATTCATCTGCATTTGTCCCATCTGTGCTACAGCCGGACTAATTGATAGAGAAAAAACTGTAATGCCTGTAAGGAGACAGATTCCCCCCGATATCATAATTATTAACCTTCGGTCTACAAGTACTGGCAATTAGATAAGTTGGCTATATTATGCTCAACTATAAGATTCTATTGATTGTTGCAATCAATTTACAATATTTTGATTGAATACTGAATAAACAAATAACCAATTGTAAGTGGATTTTGAACTTTTTCCTTGTACCCCAGTTATAAAGCTCTTACCCAACCTCCAAAAAGTCTTAAGATTGATTCGACTGTTCAGTGGGTATCGAGTCAGATGATTTCGGTTTAACATCTACTTTCGTATCTTCAAACAGAGAGACAACCAATGTATCATTCTCATCTTTTACCATTTTCACTCGCACCTTCCTAGGGGGATTAGTCTTGCCATTATTCCAAACATGCCTATTCAGATCTTGATCAAGTTTAACATCTTCAGTTTTCATGTGCTTTATTGCAAACTCTCTTATCATATTGATGACCCTATCCGTTCTCTTGTAGGAGGGAGTTATCCAAGCCTTACTTAAGTTAATTGTATATACACGACTTTCGCTTTCTTCAGAACCAGACATCTAACTCATACATCCCTTATCCAACATTTACGTCCGTTCTACGCCATAATCTACGTTTCGGATTAGTCCTTACATGCCTGTGAGTTCTTATTATAACCCATGCGGGTACTGGCCTGTTCTGTTTAGTTTTTCTTAGAAGTCTTCTCTTTCTTGAAGTATTCTTCCTGGCCGCCATATCAACCTGAACATTTACCCCTATTTTTAAGTGTTATTCGATAGGATTGCAAATCTTGTTCATTTGACCTTTCGGGAAAAGATTAATTATGTGAAGACTCCCCCACCAGACCATACTAGTATGACTGATTGGGATCTTCTTACTCCCGGTATCGGCTTGACTTCGATTGGTATAGTGGGAGTAGGAATTTCACTTGCTGGGGTCGCAAAAACATTCGTAGAAGGTATGCATGCAGTATCTCTCTTAACAATGTTAATCGGGATGATCTTTCTTGCAGCTGGGCTTTTCAAGGATGGATTTCCATCGTCTCGTAGAGCTAAATC
>JARBAU010000260.1 GCA_029237525.1 Nitrososphaerales archaeon
ACTGCAGTTTTTCCAGTGCCAGGTTTACCAAATAAAAGAAGATTAGATGGTCTCGCGCCCTTTAACACTACAGATAACGCTTGGGCAATCGTTCCCGTTTCGTCATCTCTAAATGGAAGTTTTTCAGGAACGTAATCAATTGTAAGTGTTCTACGATTCTTGATTAAGGTTTGTCCAGTTGCGGCTTTCTCAAAAATGCTATCAAGTATATCATCACTCATCTAATATCACCATTATTACTCACACCCCAGTCTTTCCATTGTAAATCTGAGCTGTTAATATAATATTAACATGATATTAACACTGCTTTTAAACACATTAATCAATATTAATCAATCAATCAATCAAATTAATTAATATTATTATTATTATTGTCTATGAGATAATTATTGCACATGAAATAATGGGGTGGTGGAGTCAAGAATAATCTATTAGATATTATCGCTTGTTAACAAGCAAGAAAGATGTAGGATAAATTCATTCTAGTAACCCCATTATTTCCAGTGGAGTGTTAACATTAGATAAGTGATGTTAATCGTTCCAAATTTAACCCCTTTATTTCCACTGGACGACAAAAATGCCTGATTATAAAGTTATTATTAATCAACAATTGATAATTCTCAAGGCGTACTTTTATGTTAACTTATTTTGGTTTGCTTTGTTAAGTGTTAACATGTTATAATGCTAAAAAGGGTTAACATGGTCAGTTATCATGTATTAGATATTGTCTCGTATTAGATAATTTGTTATATAATTATTATATAATTGTTAGGCTAATTACTGTATCTTACTTGTATGTTTATAAAAAACATAAATTATTTATCTCTAAATCAATATTTTATATATATTAGTCATGTGTATAAGCTGTAGATGCTCCATTAGTTAAGGGAGGATTGTGAGTTTGCAATCGGCCCAAGTCAGTTATATTATATCTAAATGGTTTGTGATTGATGTCACGGTCAACATACTTCAATTCAAAGAGCTTTTTCATAACACGAGAAGTGTGTTCCCGAGTTCTTTTTATGCTTCTTTGTATCTCTCTAGATGTCAGTGGACCGTTTAAAAGTAGTTTTAGAATTATCTCTAATGTATCACCAGCATGAAAATCTTCGTCTAGTGTAGTCATTCTATCGAGGTTTGATCCACTGATCGTGTTGTTGGACTCTGACAATTCATTATGTTTCTTAAAATATTGTGACATTTGTTGTGATGTCAGGTCATTTGGAGCGTGATTATTATTCCTATCTTGTTTGTGATTTATCTTTGCTTCTAGCAGTTCGGTCTTGATTTTCAATTCATTAATTATGCCTTCGAATTGGTCTAGTTGACCTTTGTATTGATTAATAATGGTATCAATGACTTCAATATTTGCTAGATTGTTAGCCTTAAATTGTGACTTAGCCTTATAATAAATGAGCATTGCTACTGCTCCTAAGAGAAATGATATAACAGCATATATCACGATGCTGCTATCAAAAAACTCTAGCATCACATAATATAGTGATTTAGCAGTGATTTAATCTTATGTATTGTAGTTTAATCAAAGTTAGGAAGATTAGAAATAAGTTGATCCATCTTAGATATCACAGTATTCATGTCAACATCACGTATAGAATCACTATTAGTCTGACTTATTATTCTGGCAAGGCGATCTGACAATTCACTAATTGTATGAATTGCATGCTCATCTAACATATCTATAATCATTAACAACATTATGCTGTATATGATACCAAAGATCTTATTTTTACACTGTCTGATTTGTCTATAATATGCTCCTGAACTTATGTCATCTAATAATTTTTGTTTTTCTTTCATCTTAGAAATTATATATAATTGTCTTTCAGTAAACAGAGAATTCCTAACAATGTGTCCTAGAAGATCATTAAAATGTGAATCAGACATAGTCATTTACTATACAAATTTGTATAATTATTATGATATTAAAGCCATATTCTATTAGGATAGGGATCATTATTAAGGAAAGATCACGAGGTAATAATATATTACTAAATGATACTGCGCAAGCAATGTGAAGAATGAAATTGAAAAATATATTCAACAACAGATTAGAGAATTCGGCACGATTTGCTTTCCTCTTATTGATTCAGAAAACGTTATAAACGCTGGCATTATTGCCACAAAAGTGGAAAGATTGGGAGCATCGGCAGTTCTTATAGGTGGGTCTTCAGTAGTTGATCAGATCGACTTGGCTAAAATAGTATCTGATATCAAGATAAATGTTAAAATTCCAGTAATCTTATTTCCCGGTAATATTACGGGAGTAGTTCCTAAGGCTGATGCTATATTATTTAGTTCGTTGCTTAACTCTGAGAATACCTATTTTATAACCGAAGCCCAGGCATTAGGATCTATGTCAGTTAAACGATATAATATTGAGCCATTGCCTACCGGATATTTGATAATTGGTGAGTATACTACTGCATGGTACGTAGGTAAGGCGCGAGGAATACCATTCGATAAAAATAATTTAGCTGTAATGTATTCCTTGGCTGCTCAATATTTGGGAATGAGGTTTTTATATTTGGAAGCTGGTTCTGGCTCTACTCGGACTGTTTCGTGCGAAATGATAGCTGCAGTAAGGAAGTACTATGAGGGAGTAATTATTGTTGGTGGTGGAATCCATAATGCTCAAACAGCGAAAGAAATAGCAGATGCTGGTGCAGATATAATTGTTATAGGAACTATGTTGGAAAAGGAAGACTGGGAGCAGAAGTTTTCCTCAATTATTAATTCATTAAGACAGTGAGGTAATATCTATCATGGGTATAGTAGAGGATTCTGAAATTTATCTAAAGGATATTCAAATGCCAAAATATTATGTAAATAACCAGCGTAATATTTTAAGAAATATTGAGAATAACTTCGAGCTTGCTACTAGAGCGCGCAAAAAGGGATTAGATGTTTCAGATAAAGTTGAATCCAAAATTGCTTATGATTTGTCAGATAGAGTTGCAAAAATGCACAATATTGATATAGCAAATCGATTGCGTGTGTTGCTCGCAAATACTAGCAAAGAGAAGGCAACACTCAAGATTGCGGAAGAAATTGCGTTGGGAGAATATGGTACTGGCGATCTTAGAACCAGATTGGATAATGCTGTTCGTGTCAGCTTAGCAGTAGTCACAGAAGGTGTAACTGTTGCTCCATTGCAAGGAATTTCTGATGTTCAAATAAAAAATAACATGGACGGTAGTAAATATCTTTCAATATCGTTTGCTGGTCCTATTCGATCAGCAGGAGGCACAGAGGCAGCATTGACGATGCTGATAGCAGATCATGTTAGAAAGGTCGTCGAGTTAGATAAATATATAGCAAATTCATATGACGATGAAATAGGAAGATTTCTTGAAGAATTACGAATCTATGAACGTGAAGTAGGGAATTTTCAGTTTAAGGTGTTAGACGAGGATGTAATCGGATGTATAACTAATTTACCAGTTGAACTAGCTGGTGTAGATACCGATCCCGTAGAAGTCGTCGGTCATAGAAATATGAAAAGAATCTCTACTGATCGAGTTCGTGGAGGTGCATTACGAGTAATGAATGACGGCTTAATCGGCCGAAGTAGAAAATTACTCAAAATTGTTGAACTATTAGGATTAGACGGTTGGTGTTGGCTTGGAAATCTCAAAGGGGCAATCCAAACAGGTAATGAGGATGCTGTAAATCATAGAATGTCTGAGGTGATTACAGGAAGGCCGGTACTTTCGATGACAAAGAAAATTGGAGGCTTTAGATTAAGATATGGTAGATGTTATAATACTGGTTTTGCAACTGTAGGAATTCATCCAACCGTGCCCATTTTATTGAATCATGCTATTGTGGTAGGAACACAAATTAAGATGGACGTACCAGGAAAGGCATCTACGATCGCACTTGTGGATGCCATCGAACCTCCAATTGTTAGACTTAATGACGGTACTGTGTTACAAGTATCCACACTAGAGCAAGCCATGAAAATAAGATCGAGTGTTGAAAAAATACTTTATCTCGGAGATATATTAATAAGTTATGGCGACTTTCTTGAAAACAATGCACAGTTGCTTCCTGCTAGTTATGTAGAAGAAATCTGGGCTTTAGAATTGCAGTCAAAACTTAGTTCTGTTCATCTATCTTCAATTAATAATGAATTGATTAATGAACGATTAATTCAATTGTCAAGGAAACCTTTAGTCCTACTCCCTACTGTTGAAGAAGCCTTTGATATTAGTAGGAAACTTGGTATTCCTTTGCATCCAAAGTATTCATTCTTTTGGGATTCTGTTACTACAGATGATGTAATATTCTTGAATAAGAAACTGATAGAGAGTCGAGTTTCTATAGATGATACTATTCTATACTTGCCTGATAATAATCATAAATTAAAGGACGTATTAGAGAGACTTGGAATTGATCATTCAATAGAAAATGATGTCTTAGTGATCAAAAACTCGGAGCAAGTTTACTCTCTGAAAAATTTATTACTTTATAATACAAATAGAACAAAGTATCATGTCTCTTCTATTAAGAGTGATGTAGAGTACTCAAAAGATGCAATTGAATTTGTTTCTAACATCTCTGGCATCAAACTTATGCCAAAATTTGCTTCCTCGATAGCAGTAAGAGTGGGCCGTCCTGAAAAAGCTGCTGAACGTAAAATGAAACCTCCTGTTCATGTACTTTTTCCTGTCGGAGCTAAAGGTGGTGCAACACGTGATCTCCTGAAAGCACTAAAGGATCAATCTTTTTATGCCGAAATTGCGAACAGATATTGTAATAACTGCAAACTACCCTCTACAGGCATACATTGCAGTAAATGTGGTGAAGATACTCCAATTCGGAATTTATGTATAGTTTGTAAAGGGGAAGTTGCTGATAATTCAAATAGGATGAGATGTCGTAAGTGTGGTAAAGATTGTAGAACTTATTCCCCAGTTAGTTATCCGTTAAAAACAATGATTGAAAAAGCGCAACAAAATCTTGGTATCAGAGCATCTGAACCATTGAAAGGGGTTAAGATGCTTATGAGTAAGGACAAAGCTGCTGAACCATTGGAAAAAGGAATTTTGAGAAAAAAACATAGTATATATACTTTTAAGGATGGCACCATCAGATTCGATGCAACAAATGAACCTCTGACTCATTTTAAACCTAAATGGATAATGACTAACATAGAAAAATTGAAAGAATTGGGGTATACTAGAGATTATCTTGATCATGAATTAACTTCGTCAAATCAACTAGTTGAACTATTAATGCAAGATGTTGTGATACCTATTGATTGCGCCAAACATCTACTTAATGTAGCCAAATTTGTAGACGAGGAGCTTGTAAAAGTATATCATTTAGAACCTTGTTATAATGCATCCTCTATTGAGGATCTAATCGGCCAAGTTGTTGTTGGCTTGGCGCCACATACATCTGTAGGTGTAGTGGGAAGAATCATTGGTTTTACCAATTCACAAGTATGTTTGGCATCTCCAATCTGGCATTCTGCAAAACGTAGGGATTGTGATGGTGATGCAGATTCTATAATGTTATTGATGGACGCTTTCTTAAATTTCTCTTATGATTTTTTACCCGATAAGATTGGTGGTCTTATGGATGCCCCATTATTGATTCAACCAACAGTACTACCATATGAAGTACAAAGACAGGCTCATAACATGGATATATCCCAAGGCTATCCATTAGAATTCTATAAGGCTACATGGAAACAAGGCAAATCTGGAGACTTTGTCTCTAAAATAGAGACTGTAAAAAACAGGATTGGAAAGGAAAATCAATTCTTTGATTATTTGTTTACACATATTACTGATTATTTGACAACCAGCGTGCCTCGTAGTGCATACTCTACTCTTGGTAGTATGGAAGAAAAATTAGATATGCAAATCGCTACAGCAAAGCTGATTAATTCAGTAGATACAGATGAAGTGGTATCAATGGTACTAACTACACATATTTTACCAGATATTATGGGTAATATGAGATCGTATTCGTCACAAGGGTTTAGATGTAGTTCTTGTGGAGAGAAATATCGTAGAGTGCCACTTATTGGTAGATGTATTAGATGTGATAATGAATTATTACAAACAGTTACTCGTGGATCTGTGGAAAAATACATGGGTATTGCTACAGATATGTGTAATCGATATAAAATGAATGATTATCTTCAAAGTAGAATAGAATCCCTTATGACAGAATTGAAACTGACCTTCAAAGAGGAGAAGAAAGAACAATCAACATTAACGGAATTTATAGATTGAACTCAAATAATTACTCTGCTTTAAGCATATGATGGCCAAAATCTGATGGCAGAAACGCTAAACATGTAAAAATGTACGCCAGCTTCAGTACAATGATCACTTGTACGATCAAAAATTTATGATCAATAAAATAGCTAGATAATTTTAGTACTAATATAAGCTTCCCATAAATACTCGTTTTCCATTCTACTAGTTGATTCTATTATGAAATACAGAAGTAGAACTGACATAGTTAAATTGATACTTGAGGCTGCGAATGGAGGTGGGGCTAATAAATCAAAGTTGATGTACAAAGCATTCCTATCGTTTGCACAGTTAAAGGAGTATGTGACACTTCTACTTGAAAATGGTCTATTAGGATACGAAGAAGG
>JARBAU010000027.1 GCA_029237525.1 Nitrososphaerales archaeon
AATTTGCTCATGAAGTTATAATACATTTGATTGGTATAAAAGCGGTAAGGGATCAAAAGTATGAAGGCTGCATTGAATCGATGCTTTTAGAGATCATCTTTCATTCCGAATAAGGTCCCATAACGGATCGTTATGTCATTATCTTTCATAATCAAGAAAAATGATTCAAATCTGTCGGCGGCGGATACACGCCTTTAATTATTTATGAGTTCGATGGGAAAGTAGTTGGCGTGCTATAAAGAATTGTTATCATTATCATATTTGTTTGGTGGCGCGCGCCTCAAGATAGAATGGACCAACGACAGATTGATATTAATGGAATGATATGCAATTTGCATAATGCAGCAGTTATACTACCAATAATGATCTCTAAAATAGGCTGTTGACTGTTGATATTTATACCGTTTTCTCTTCCAGCTGATCTTGTCTTCTTTTGATCTGGTTTATTCGATTCATTGTAATTGCAGTAAATTCCACCAAAACATTAAGAAAGTAATAATCGAGATCTTGCCAAGTTAATCGAACGAAATCTGAGAATAAATAGACGTTTTAGAGCAAAATAATAAAAATTCAACTTCGTCTTTGATATTGAGTATCTTAAATCATTTAGATCTGATAATAATTTGTATTCCATCGGGATCCATAATTGTGAATTTATCAGGTGCATAATTATGCACCATTTTGTTTTCTGAAGTGGGATTGTTTATAATAGTATTTGACTTGATTGAATTGTAAAACGACGCATCAGATGCGATTATTGTAAAGTTCTTGAGTCCAGTCACACCATCCCGATGAACATCTCCATTCAAACTATACAAAGTGTTAATTGCAACGTGGTGATGGTATCCTCCTTCAGAAAGAAACGCAATTCCCATAGATATCCAATCTGCTGTCGTCATGTCTAGACCCAATTTTTCATGATAGAACCTGATTGATCTTTCCAGATTTGTTACTCTGAGGTGTATATGTCCGATTATACCTCCGTTAGGAAAAGGTATTTTATTATATGAATCCAGATTATTAGTTTCAGAAAGTAATGATTGTAAATTGAGTGATAAAGTATCCATAACCAGACGCCCTTTGGCATCTCGAGGCCATTCTTCGGAGGGTCTATCGCGATAGATTTCTATGCCATTATTTTCAGGATTCGTAGATATAACGACTCGGTGACCAAATGGTCTGCAAACCCATCGAACCGTATACCAGATCCTTTGAGGGCAAGGTAGGTTGCAGCGAGATCTGTTCTATCTGGAACGAGTATTGCAAAGTGATATAGTCCTGCAGATCTAGATGAAGGGATTTTTGAATCCGGACTGTGTTGGAGTGAAATTAGTGGTAAACCCTCAGACGAGTCCGAGAGATGTCTGAAGCCCAGGTCATAGATGAAACCTCCGCCTACATGATGATACTTTCTGATCGGCTGTAAATTAAAATATTCCCCATAAAACCTTAATTCTCTGTCAATATCCTTAACGAATAATAAGGGAGGTCCGATTCTAATTCTACTACTACTGTACACGTTCATATTGACATGGTTTTATGTTAATTATATTTGTAGCAATAGTCCAGGATTTGGAGCACCTACCTGGACAGAGCTTTCTGGCGCGCCTTGCCTTAGATTTAATAAGTGTTAGCCCTACCCTATGAAGGTCATTTTCATAAAGCAACATCTAGTATATTCCAATGAATAGACAAACCCCTCGGCCTCTCCCTTTGCGGCTCTGTTGTTAAAAAGAATGTTAACTCAAGATGATAATCGAAGTGTCCTACAATGAACAAAATGAAAATGACAATATTGATGATATCTTAGATAAAGAGATCGAATCATGGAAGGACTTTAGAAATGCTCTAAGGGAAGACAATGCACTTCTCTTTAATGAGATGCTTTCTGAAGGTGGACAAAATAAAGACTATATTAGAGATCCTGTCTCTAAAGGCGAACATCATTCAGCTGACTCATTTTCATGCTCTTAGTATTACAGCAGCAAAAGATGATTAAAGTTGTTAACCTTGTATTAAGAAAACATTTAATATTCTAGTTCTAGCACTCAGAATGCCTGCCCTCTATGAGCCAGTCTAGACTATTTGCTTCAACCTTTGATGGCAAGAAGTTTTTTATTATTATTATGATTCTGGCAATTACATTATTTGTAGATACAGAAATCGGTGGTATCTCTGATATGATTCCTGAGAAAATATCTTCTAGTATAGGAATCGCTACATTCGTTGCCATGTGGATTATATTTGCAGTAATCCAATGCTACGTCTTAGCTTATGTAAAGAAAAATAATAAAGAGAGCAGACTTAAGGTGCGATCCCTCAATTTAATGCATAGTATAGTAACTATTGCACAATTTGTACTAGCAGGAGTAATCGGTCTAGTTATTTTGCAGATGTTTATCGTACATGAGTACAATACTGTAATGTTATACGTGGCTTTGTTTATCAGTTATGGATTTTGGATTGTAACTTTAGGTCTATTAGCTAAAGCATTTCTTTCTTGGTACAGACTTTCCAACAAAAATTTAATGATATTGATACTTGCGGTCTCTATGATTGCTTATGTCATAAATGGGGTATTAGGTTTAGTCAATTACTCTAATCTTTTGGCACAACAAAAACCAGTAATAAGATCTACTGATGTAGCAGTTTTTCCAACATTTAGTCTAGTCACCATTGGAGATGCTATTCTATTTTCATATCAAATATCATCTGGTATTGCTTATGTTCTCTCGTGGATTGGGACTGTAATGCTGCTGCGACCATACATAGAAAAATTAGGCAAAATCAAATTCTGGTTTATAATGGCAACTGCAATGCTCTACTACCTTATCACATTTCCTCTTTTTGTTTTAGGATATTTTAATCCATCAGAAAATGTAAATGCAATGACCAACATGATTATCACTTCTGGGGCATCAATTCTTGCAGGAATTATATTTGGGGCTGCAATTTTTATCGGTCGCAAGAACTCTTCAGAGAGGTAGTGCTATCAGGAATAATATGATAATTGCTGCGTACGGTTTCGTTCTCTTTTATATTGCTGGATCCGCTATGGTATTTCAGGCTGCATATCCTCCATATAGTCTCGTTGCAGTGTCATTTACTGGGTTATCCTGTTACTTGATATATAGCGGCTTTTATTTTTCAGCTATTTCAGTGTCTCAGGACATGGCATTACGCCAAACAATCAGAAAATCCGTAATGGAGCAATCAAAATTATTGGATCATATTGGCAGTGCTCAAATGGAAAGAGAATTGCAAGGTCTAGTATTGACACTAGCAGAGAAGGCTTCGAATATCATGGAAGAGAAGACTGGAGTTGAACCACCTATGACAGAAAACGAAATGAAGGACTATATGGAATTAGTTATCAGTGAGATGAAAGAAACTGGTAAGGTGGAGAAGGGTGGCAGCTAATATTTTATGGCTTTTTCTCAAGCAATTCTGGTCTATAGTATTAGCATTGACGCGCAATTCGATGCATCTGCTAATGCATTTTTATTGTCATAATCAAACTCATCTAGCATTAATCTCTCAATCCAGTAAATCGTTTTAATGTAATATGTGTCATAACGTCAATAGAAGACACTTATTCCAAGATTCCAAGATAACTGGACCGGGGATTTAGAAGAATTACAGACTGTTTATTGGTAATGACAGAAATAGTGATTCATCTAGCTGCTTAATTCAGTGGTTTATAAAGTAGCGCTTTGACGATAAAATTCAACTGAATACCCATGCTTGCACTTGGTATTGTGGCGCGCATAATCTGGACATGAACAAGCTCATACGGATTAAGTTGCGATCCTTCATTAGGTACAGAATCATCATATTCGAATCAGAAGTTGGTATTGCTGCTTGTTCGACTATTGAATTTCCAGGAGCATTTTTTATAGTTGGGATAGCCTCATCCTCTTGTTTAGAGAACGGCAAATTGTCGTTCTTCTCTTTTTGGATCTGAACTCAAGCGGCAACACTTTTCAAATTCAGTAAAGGAGAGTATATTAAGAAAACAAAATCACAAGTGCGCGCACTGTAAACGAATTCATAACGTAGTAGATTGCGACCATAAGAATGGGGAGAGGTCAAATAGATTCTTGCAATTCTTAAACGGATTATTCGAATTCAAACATTGTCAGGCGATATCATTCGATTTGAATCTAGTAATACATGTAAACGCTATATATAGTCGATAACTGGAACCTGAATAGATAATCAAGTTACAATAACCGTTCTTATCTTTAAGATAAGAAGCCAACTTATTGCATAGTATTATACAAATAGTTTGCTGCCTATGATTATAATATGGTAGATAAGGATGAACACATTATTAAGTGTAGTATTTGTGGACGAGGATTAATAGTTAAAGATATTGTCAATGATGGCATGGCTTTTCTGAGCCATTTAAAATTAGACCACGGAGTCTTATATACATTTCAAAGGATGACTACAGAAGCGGTGAGAGTACCGAGTAACAGCAGTACTTATTTGGATAGAAAATAAAAATCATCAAAACTTAAAAAGTACATGTTAGTTTTCTTTGATGCCATTTGCAACAAGTACTGAATAACAACCAGTTGTGGTATATAGAATGTTATTCTAAACAGTCATCTCAGATCTCAAAAACATCCATTCATATTGGAAATAAAAGAAGTATATGTGAGTTATTAATGAGCTACGGTTCAGGAAGTAGATATGTGAGCAGCAATTATGGTAATAGAAGCTTTGGATCGAAGCCAGTTGAGGTAGGTGAAGAATACAATGTACGAATCACAGAAATAAGTAGACAATGCGATGGCGTTGCGAGAATACGAGGATTTGTGATCTTTGTAAATGGTGGGCAATCCGGACAGGATGTAAAGGCAAAGGTTACATCGGTAGGAGAGAAATTCGCTAAAGCAGAAATCGTTGTATAAGTATAAAAATGGAAAGTCTAATTCAATGACACTTAATATAGATTCAATTATACATTATCTAATCTTTTACCTAGAACTCAGACCTAAATTGAAAAAAACAAGGGGTGATTCTAGCTGGCTGCTGAAATGAATACTGATAATGATAGTTGGAAGAAAAACTACAAGGATGATAAATGCGACAAGTGCGATCAAAGAATTCATCCAAACTTCATAGGATATCATAAATGCGGTTATGCAAACTGTCCTTATTGCAAAAATGCAATTTCAAATTCCGAATATTGGGATCATATAAGATCACATCCTGGACATGAGAATGATAGTCCTCCTCCACCACGAACGACTTTTGGAAATAGAGAACGACACAGAAGCAGTAGTAGATATGGTGTGGATAGCTACAGCAGTAATAGAAGCTACAATAGAGATTCTGCTGATGTAATACAACTCGAAGTAGGAAAAGAATATGAAGTAGACATTACAAAAATCGGTAGACAAGGAGACGGCATTGCTAGGATACAAGGCTGTATGATATTTGTCAAGGGTGGTAAAGTAGGAGAGCAAGTTAAGATTGTGATAACTGAACTAAAAAGTAGATGTGCTATAGCGAGAACTGCTTAACAAGAAGATAGAAATGACATGTAAAGGGATCGGTATACGACACGAAGTTTTTAGGTCGTTACGTTACGCTACGAGGCATAAACATTCTCAAGTATTCGGACTATTTGTACTATGAGATTGGTTATTCTTTTTTTGCTGTAGATATAAATTAAGAACAAAACTGAGAAGTATGAAATATGAAGTTTAAAGAAAAGAAAAAATAAAGTGGTAAAAGAAGTCAGTCAAAAAAGAAGTAAAGAAAAGCAAAGATATCATATTGTCTATACTTTCTTGAAGTCAGTACTTGTTCAAAAATTATAGATATGTATGGCGAATTGCAGACTTTGACAATTCAATTTTTATGACTCGACGGTGATCAAAACCCTTACTTCTATCTTCTTTAATGCTTCCCCTAACTTCTCATGTGTGATCAAGCAATAATCACAATAACCAATAGTAGATGCTACCTTATGCCATATACTACCTTACGGGGTTGCACGCATACCAATTTTATAACCTGACGACTTAAAGTTAACCATATCCACACATTGGGCATTTGATCATTCACTGATTTATTTACCCCAACCTCGTTTCGTATTTTGCTTCCAATCTAAGTTACGTCTAGATTGTATCCAAAGTACAATTATGACTATACCTACTCCAATCAAAGAAAGTGGAAAACGTACAAAGAGTAAGAGCCCCACAACTATAATCACCGCTATAATGATCTTAGACTTGAATTTCATTTTATTATTTTAGCGCTTTATCTTATTACATTCCTTATTTGTAAATTCCCTGCATTTACTATCATGTATCCATCGACCATTGAAAAAAACCTCAAGATGCTTGATATTATCCCTGTCTTCTACAATTCTTTGATGTCCATTCTTGGGGTTCCCATGGTCAATCACCCCAGAGCGGCCTGCATATCGATTTATCATGCTAAAATTATGCAGACATTGCTTAAGAGACTGCTTATATTCCTTTCATATTATAAAATAAGTTCACTTCTTGGAGAAATGCCGTTGAATGCATAAAAAAAGTGCTGAGAAGTATATGATATCAATTTAAAATTGCATCTATTATACTACGCTTTGTCAATCTTTACAAAAACAGCTTGAGAAACGGAAATAAAATTCGCAAGTGGCTTTTAACAGAGTAGATTCGGATTCAATACAATCATTACTCGAAAGTATTAGCAAGTGTTATTATCACATATATGGTATCTTTTACAAAGCCATTTGGAGGTTTGATCCTTAGTATTGGCATCACAAGGAGTATCAGATTGTCCCATTGCCACAAAATCAGGTGATAACTATATGTTGTCAGTATTTCGAGCCATAAGACTGCATTCTGGAATAGTCAAGGTTGGGAGGAATGCTACGTTTTATGCCTGTTCTGCACACGCAAGATTTAGACGACTACTTATTTCAGTACCATGTTAGTAACAGGCTTTTTACGTACTAACTACTTCTTTCTTAGTGCAAAGAATATGAAAGTGTAATCAAGGCAAATATCATTCCAATGAACAACTTTATCTCCGGTCGTGAAATCTATTGGCTCGGTAAGAAGGAAACCGTTCCGTTCTGCAACGCTAATTACGTCTTCCTCTATTTCTCTCCTGCTGAAAATATTATCAGGCGAATTCTTAGGATTTACTTCCGTATTTATTAGATTGGTTATCTTATCAGGCCAGTAATCTGTCGATGTCAGAAGTAATCCCTCTTTTTTTAATATTCTATTCATTTCTTTGAAATAGTTTTGAATATTAATACCATGCTCGATGACCGATAGTGATGTAACGAAATCAAATGTATTGTTTTGAAATTCGGTTTTTTCTAGATCTTGAATTGAAATGTCAAATGTCTTACACATTTCGACTGCAGATGATATTCCTTTTTTTAGAACCAAATCACATCCATATAGATTTATGAAACCAAGTCTACTCAGGAGAGGTAAAATCGGGGAACCGTTACATCCCACATCTAGTACAAAAGCGCTTGTATCTGATTGCTTTATTATATCAACCATCTTAAGCGTATCCCATGACTTTACTCTATCATTATGTGGAAACAAACCTAGAGAACTAAGACGATCTATTGCGTGATTTATTTCAAAGCAGTTTTTAAGAACTGAATTATGTCCCATAATTTTAAAGCACTCTGTGGAAGTAATTTAAGTTTACGAGCATTCTGATAGGTCCTATGCCAAATTCCTCAGAAGGCTGCTCTGAGGGATAACCGTGGGCAGAAGAAATGGTCTTGTGTGCTTCGTATCCAATCTTGCCGCATGACTCTACCTCATTCTGTTCAATGGGCCGGATAGTTAAACTCAATTACAAATTACTAGCAATCGAGTTCTAATATTAAAAGTAATTTGAAAAAGATATACCTTCAATGGGCTTATCTTGAATCTTATAAAATGTCACATATGCTCTAGAACCCTCGGCCTCTCACTATGCGGATCTGTTGTTAAAAAGAATGTAAGTTCCAGATTAAAATTGAAGTGTCCCG
>JARBAU010000261.1 GCA_029237525.1 Nitrososphaerales archaeon
CAAGGGCTCAGTCAAATTTTGACTAGATCTCCTAGCATTATTCATTTTAAATGTAATAATAATTTATATATAATCATCATCATTGAAGAGACTATAATATTTAATTGTTTGAAGAAAAAGTCTGGACAAAAATTCTTGTAGCAATAGATGGCTCAGAACAATCAATGAAAGCAGTCAATTATGCAATATCACTAGCGGATAAGTATAATTCCAAATTAATAGCTGTACACGTAATAGATTTATCGCAGATTAGACTTAGAGGTGATAAATCAGGCTTAATTGCAGAGCTAATAAACCCATTAGCAGAATTAGAAGGAGCGAGGAAAGAATCTCTGCATTTGATAAATAACGTCGGCGAGCTAGCTCGATCACAGCATATTCAGTTCAAATCGGAAATTATAGAAGATGCTGTATCAAGAATAGGAGGAGTAATAGTAAATTATGCCGAAAAGGAAATGGTAGATCTAATTGTGATTGGTACGAGGGGTCAATCGGGATTTAAAAAGCTTCTAATTGGAAGTGTTGCATCTGATGTATTACATTATGCACATTGCCCTGTGATGATAGTAAAATAAGGCATGATTCAGTTGATCCTATCGTTTTGGGTTATCGCAGAAGAGGATCGATACAATACTTGAATGAATTATCATTTAGTTTGAATTAAGTCTGCGTATAATAAAGATAATTATAGCGCTAAAAATGTTGAAGTAGTGGTCTTTAGACTCCCACCGGTAGACGGCGACGTTGGCGGGGCTGCTGTAGTTGATGTCGAATTGATACTAGTCAGTTTAGGCGAATTCTGCAGTTCCATGATGCACCAAATTCTATACCATATTACTGCTATAAATATCAGCAAAGTCGTAGATGTTCAACACTGCCCAGACACATAGTAACATGTTATTCTTATTACATTAACTCTCGAATACCTTCATACGATGTGGTATACCTTAGCTAGTATTTTAGCGCCTTGCTTATCTTCAGGTGCTTGATTTTTACGACTAATACCTTTGTAAGCGCCGCCCTCAGTGCTGTCAGCATCACTGCTACTTCCACGATTAGAACTCTTATCGTTACTTCCACTGCTATCACTGCTAGGCTGCCGTCCTCCATCATGGCTTTTTTCACTCTCCTCCTTCTACTGGAATAAGACGTTTCCACCAACCCACAAAAACTGGGATTTGTTGTTCCCACTTAATGTCCTTGAAGACGCCTAGAACAAACAGCAGACAGCCTAGACCTATAGCCAGAAGGCCTAGGCTACCCTCTGCTGCTCCCAGTGATACTCCTACCGTTGTTATCGCTGCTCCTCCTATAGTCAGAACCGTGCCTACTATAGACATACCAAACCCACCTTCTCCTCGTCATTTTGTTTTAGCTGATGATGATGCTGATGATGACGTTCAGTTATCAACTCGACTATGAGCTGATCATATGTCTGGTCCTTCCTACCGATAGCCTTGAGCTCGTCTCTAGTCTTGGTTTGCAGTAGTATTGTTACCTTTGCCATATTACCTACTTCTCACCTCTCATTCTCATCAATAGTATAATATAATATGAAACCGTATAAGGACCGGGTCTATACTGTACTTCTCTGAGTGATCTTCCGTTTATTTGGTGTCTGGAACGACTCAGAGTCACGCTGAAGGTCACTTGATTGCCTGCCTTCGAGATTTAGATTTTTATTAAACCAAACTATTTCAATGAGCCTACAAATGCCGCTTAAGTTTATACTGATTTTTAGCGTCTAGAATACAGATCCGCTGATACTTATTTTTATTGCAAATATTTAGCCACATTAATCAAGGGATGATCTTTTTGATCCTGGAACTGGAACTGTTAACATATTAGAAAATTATTAGATTTGCCTGTAGGGGAATGGAGTAATATTATTAAGTTAAGTGCCCATGCTGAAAGGACATATTGTATGATTTACTGAATGTAAGGATATTGTTACTAGGTTTGTCTGCTATTTCCCAGATACTGCTTCTGCCACGACATCTCTCACATTTGATTATGATGTTTAAGATTTAATACCAGGGTATATTTTGGTGGACGTGATTCGATGATTGGTCTTAAGTGTGGTGGTGGCTATTATGGTAGTGTACTATTCAGAGGCTTGCAGTCGCCATGTGTGCAGCCAGGTGGGATCTTGCCATCACCATCAGGTCCTCTCTCAAACATTTCATCGCTGCCACCAGTCCATTTTCCGTTGATCCAACCCTGTTCTGGAATATGAACCGTATCATCTGGGATACGTCTGAATGGTTCTTGTTCATTACCTTGAATAGGGTTAGAATCGTTTTCATCTGGAATATCGCCAGACTTCGTTTTCATTTTAGCCATAACAAACGTAGGCATATAGAAAGCAAACATTCCAAGTACTGAACCTAATAGCATTAATGCAATTCCTAACGCTATTAGTTCTTGCCCTTTGCCGTTCACTTCACATTACCTCTCTTGTGGTGATTTATTAGCGTGGTTCTAACACACCTCATACTAGCTTTACGTAAATATATGCGGCCACTGTTGCCGATGTGTTTAACTACATATTTAATCTCCTTAACAACACGTTTGTGTTTAGTCATCTTCTCTAGCCTTCAGTTACTTGGTAGATACAATAAATGCACTAGATAGGCGCTGGTAATGCAATGCAATTAATTGGCCAACTAACAGGATAAGTGGGAAATAGTAATTGAGTGGTCTTGGCCAACAAAATTGTTATAGCACGCGTAGGGGGATAGTAACGAGTAATCTTGCTTTTAGCTCGCAACAAAGTATAAAATAAGTTAGAAATACCGTCACGTGAGTAAGAAGCATGAATGCATGAATGTCTATGTGTATACATAGGTGAAAATCCTAAGACATCTGGCTATGAGTATGCCGTATTTGACTCAAAGGAGAAAGCGAGGGAATATTGTAAAATAGAAAAGATGGAAGAGTTTATGATTACAGAATGAAGTGCAGTAAAAAGGCCCACTATCTATCGACTTTATAATCATCCATATATTGTGTTCGATCTCTTCTGCCTTTTTGTCTTGCTCTGAATCAAACCCTACTAATTTACAATCATTTCAATTTCTGTCTAGTTGTTTCCAGCACGCTCGGATCTTCAAATAAGGATATTGTGATTCTTAGTTAAGCAACCATCTTAGCTTTCCCCTTTAGTTTTGTGGTAATTGGAATGTAATTAGCTGATCTTTGCTTCTTTTGTAGATCAAAACTTACCATTTACGCACATCTCCGTCAAAAAGCCCACTTCCAAAGTGTATTCTGTCTATATGTTTTGACAAGTCAGCTTTATTATCAAATCTTGATTTGCAATAAGGACATATGATACTTATAACTTGATCTGCTGTATCTCTAGTACTTGGGGATTCTATTTCAGCTAATTCTAAACTCTCTTCTGGCATGTTTCCGACGATGGACATAAGTGTTACAGCGCCCACCGGAGAAATTGTCTTTATATTTGATGCTAACATTTTAGCTTGTCTTGATATGGTATCATTAGTATTTTCTTTCTCTCCTGTTACCAGTAATCTTCTTATGTGCTTTCTTCTCATCAAAGATATAGCTTCTTTGACGGATACCCCTTCGTCAACTGCAACTATTGGGGAACTCATGATCTCCCCTATCGTAACTTTAAAGGGGCCTTTATTCTCGGCGATTACACGATACAAAATATCTCGCTCTGTAACAATGCCGATAGGATTGTTCGTTTTTTGTTCTCCTTTATCATATCTCTCCCTTTTTGATTGCGTAACGAACACAGAAGATACTCCCTTATATAGCATTACTTTTACTGCGTCAATAACGAGTGTATCATCTTCCAATGTAGTAAAATCCTTTTCGGCCAACGTTCCTATTTTCTGAGTCATAGAAGCAGAATACATCCAGTATAGTGTATTAATGATCCAATTATTATATTTTTGACCCTATCCGTCATTAACATCATTATAAGTTTGATCCGAAGAGTATAGAACTAGCATAACCAAATAGGACATCTTCTACTTTTGTATGATGTTTCATAATATAAGACCTGAGTACATTGCATAACCCTTTTGAGTTTAATTAAGCCTTCAAATTCAACATCCTCTTTTGACACTGGAGAACTTTAGAGGGGAATTATACGATCTTTTGAGTCGGAATATCAAAATGGAAAAATGAAGATAGAATCATATAGAGAAATTGAAAAGCTCGATGACAGTTGGCATTATCATAGCATTCATAGAAGCAATGTTGGGCTGTTGTATTTTTAATTCCGGGTAGTCGGATAGAATCATGTGGAATCACTCAAATCCGGTTAACATATAGATAAATCAATGTTAATGGAATATTTAATTAAAAGATAATCAGCAGAGTTAGATTAGTAGGTGAGAGTTCAACTCCTGAGATAGTATCATCAATTTTCTTTCTAAAAGTGTACTTTGGAGATCACCATTGAAAATAACTTTACCCGCAGTAGAAATGGCTGTTTTCAACTTTAAATGAAAGTATTTGGATCGGGCATATAAGTTAGTATTATATATTAACCAATGTATTAATTGGTAGATGGAAAGTATTCACTGTTATGAGTGTGGAAGGGCAATTACTGAATCTCAGCCTATAGTTTATGCGGATGGCAAAACAATTCATAAATCATGTGCAACCACATTACAATGTTATGACTGTCGTAAAGTTATTGGCTACCAAGTAAAGGGTACAAGCAGTTCTGACAGGATAATTGTTTGTACGGAGTGTGCGAATCAGAAAAAGAAATCAGTATGAATCTGCAGTTCATACTAGATGATGCATGGATATTCATTATCCAAAAGAAATAAGAGATCTTCACGATAATAAAGTTGTAAACGGCGATCCGAGGCCATATATAAGAGTAGTAGATGAAGCAACCGGTACAACCAATATTACAAATTCTGAAATAGCTTATTTAGGATACGAAGTCAGGAGTAGGGGGAGGAAAAACTGGTTTGAGATATGACGGGGGAAGTGTAAGTATTTCTAAGAGGCAGTAATATACACAATCTTTATTTTGGATTCTATTCAAGTGGTGTAGGTGGATTGGTAGTCGAAAACAATCAGATACATCACAACAGTCACTATGGTGTTGACCCTCATAATGGAACCCACGACATGATCTTTCGCAATAATACAGTTCACGATATGGGGGAATAGGATTTTATTTGTTCACGGGATTGCCATCATATAGTTATAGAGAAGGACAAGATCTATGATAACGCCAAAAGAGGCATATGTTTAGCAGAAATATGTCTGATTCCACAGTAAGGAACAATTTCATTGACAATGAGGAACATGCAATCACCATTTCGGAATCACATAACAATGAGATTTACAATAATAGGATTTCAAATAGCGAAGGTGAAATAGATAAGATAAAGAGTCATTTAATAACGCGATACACAACAACACCGTTATACTTGCAAATACGACTCATTCACAACAACTTACATCATCATCTGATGCTATAGCCGTGGAAAAAGGGGACAGAAGTGAACAACAACAAAATATATACTAATATAATACAATAGTAAATGATGGACAAAGTAGAAGTACAGATCTGCAGTACAAATTAGAGAAATATTATTACCCATCTTATCAAAAATCAAAAGGGGATCTGAAAGAAAAGAAAGTCATATGCAATACCATATGCAATACCATGAAATAAGATTTCCTAGTGTTTGGTAAATCAGTATTGAATCAGTTTATCATACGAAGAAGCATGTAGCAGATAGGTTTGATACAGTTAAGAAAAATAAAAGTTGGCTTTTTGAATATTCAAATATAATACCTGAGAAAAATAGTTTGGATCTCTTTACGGATCTCTGTGTACTTTGCTTTAGACCTTATTTATGAATGCGTATATTTAGA
>JARBAU010000262.1 GCA_029237525.1 Nitrososphaerales archaeon
TCCACATTGTATTATTTTGTCCACTTCTATCCTCCCAGACGATCCACGAATTATCGTTACCATCAAGAGCCATGTATTCTACATTTACACCCAATTTCTTACCTACAACAAGTGGTACTGGTTTCTCAAAGCACTTGCCGCCATCAGGGGATACCGTATAATACGAACCTGGCAAAAATCCAGTTGTGTTAGTACCACTGTACCATACAATGTGCAAATGATTCTTATTATCAACAGCCATCTGTGGCCCGCTCATTACACATGAAATAAAAAGGAATTTGTCGTCATACACTTTAATTGGTGCAGCAAATGTCTGACCATCATCTGTTGATTTTGCAACAACGATTTGTCTATATGCATAGTCCACATCAGTTGGTGGGACGTGTTGACTCTCTGGAGCTTGATATAACTTTCTCCATGATACATACACAGAGCCATCATTACCAGTGGCAATGTTTACTTTTCAACATGAACATGCAGTATGTTGGCCATCCACTGGGACAGCTTTTCCAAATGTCTTGGCGCTGTCAGTAGACTTTGCAACCATAACGACATCGTTGAAGTTTGGCTCCTTACCTGCACCATTAGAGTTTATCCAAGCTACGTATGCAATTTTCCCATCTGGTGAAATTCCAATGTCATGAGCATATTGGGCCCAAGTGCCATACTCTTCTGTGTCCACATGGGCAGCCTTCCCAAATGTCTGACCGCCATCGCTGGAATGAGCTACGCGTATTGTCGCATATCCATATGCAAACCTATGCATCCACTTGTTAGCATAATCTGTGTATATCCATGATACGTATACATCTCCATTGGAGGCGACTTTTATCACAGGTGGCGAGTAGTCATCTGCTGAAGCATCACCTACTACATCATTTACTCGTCCTGCAGGTGAAAAGGTTTTTCCGTTATCATTTGAATGCGCCAAGTATAGGTTAGTAATGTTATTTTCAGTCTTGTAGTAAATTGCATAGATCCGTCCAGTATTATGATCTATCGCTGTTGCACTTATATTTCCATTACCTATGATAACAGATGGGCCCAAAGACACTGGCAATGCTTGGGTGTTGCTGTTTGACGATGACTGCGGCAATGGTGTTGCTAAGTTCGTCTTCGAAGAAACTTTTTGAGTTTGGAAATCTACGTTTCCAAACACCATCATCGATAAAAATGCGGTAATAATTACAAACATTATTTCGTTTTTTATTCTTGACATCTAAATCAAATGTAAGTATTCATTATATATTTTACGATATTGGTTCGTTCGACGAATGTACCAGTCATCTAACAAATATACGGTAACTCTTATCCTCGTACAGTTTAATAAAGCGGGAATAGATGTTACCAGATTGTGAAATTATGATTATTTTTTGAGGATGAAAAGATGGTATCCTTGCATACTTTAAAATGCGAACCAAAGTTTACACCAGCCTAACATATTGATTCCTTCAGATTTATGATCTTGTGCTGTCATATAACCTTTATCTAGCATAAAATAAGTATTTCTAAATAGCTATTTCTGAATTAAGTATAATTACGAACAAGGTTTTTTAAATGAACTTAAATCAAGATGTCGTATTAAAATTGAATTCCGAGACTTCAGGCTTGATTGGATTGAAAAGTATACCATATATTGGAATCTTGATGATATAATTTCCATTTAACAAGTTATGATTTTTCCGAACAGGAATCTCGGGCTGCCCGTATGTAGTATGCAAAGGGATTTGGGGTTCACCAGTTTCATTAGAGCGCTGAAATACTGTTTTTCCATCTTTCAAAATCAGAAAATCATAGTCCACATGTTGTTGTATTATATTTGTGTGTGGCTTAAAGAAAAATACCTTAAAAAGTTCTTTTAATTCAGGATCAGAAGGGATACTTAACTCTTTGACTGATACGTCCAAACTTTTACCGTTTGTTGAATTTCTACCTAAAAACATGTTTCCACTAGCATTTTGAATCAGGAGGGTGTAAGATATCAAACCTATTAAACCTACAAAAAGTAGTATAAATGAGAATGAAAAGGATAGGTGCAAATGCCCTTATTGATGATTATGCAGATCTTTTATATTTTTCGAATATGCGAATTACAAAATGGACTGAGATATAATTTATTAACGTGTTACATAACACGTAGTAAAACAGCTAGGTCAATATAGATATTTATTTTCAATGTCATATCTCTTTCTTTCATTAAGAGGATGCGACTAATCTCTAAGAATTATTCTAGTTATCTACTACAAGAGAAGGTTTTGTCGTGCATGCAATAAGTGTGCTGTATAAAATTAAGACTAGAAAATCCATCTCGGCAATAATTTTTTTATTCACAGTCTGTGAATCTCACAATTCCTATATTCGACCACTACTGAACGTACGTTTTCAAAGTGCAAAGTGCTAGACTGGGGTAAATTCAATAAGTGCCACATAGATGTAGAGGTAAGATGCCCTGTCGACTAGAAACCAGCATCTTACATTACTTTGGTACAGTAACGTTAAAAATTGCAAGATCTGGAATTACAGGATTAAACAGGATATCATAAATTGTAACCTTAACTACATAGTTGCCAGGTTGTGAAAATCTGTAAGTAGCTTGATCCACTCCTTCATCAGAATGCCCTGCTTGATTGTACACTTGTTTATTTTCACCACCATTGACACTATAGATGACAAAATCATAGTCGACATGTTCTTGATCTTTATTCATTTTTTGATTGATAAAATCTATTAAGAAGTTAGTGTCCTTTTCCATCGTGGGTTTGATTGGTTCTTGAACTAACTGGATATTTACATTATTTTTCATATTATTGGATACTGTATCGGAAGCAACATCATTAGATACCGATATAAATCCCCCCATTTGTGAGTTTAAGGGGTCAGAAAAGTGATATATTCCGAGTTTATCAAAGGTATGCGAGAAGTTTGAATAGGGCTTTATAGTATTCGATTCAGCTATTAGTTCACCGGTTGTATTTTTATTTATTTTTATCTTATGATCCATATTATCATGGTTGGACCAGATTAATGTGCTACCTAATTTGAGGGGATAGTAAGTGACATCATAGCGTGAATTGGATATCATTGCGATGATGTTGCTTTTGCTAATTGCAGAAACTGATACAAGTCCAACAGAGTTGCTCAATGTTATGATAATAATGATGAAGCTAAATGCTGTCAGAATATCAAGGAATCGATAATTTTTTGTCAATGCAATTTTACTCTGCATGATATATCGGTGTCTTCAGGTTAGTCACAAGTTTTCCACATGAAGAACAGAAATATGAATTACACGTTACACAATATAGAAAATATTTATCGCTTAGATTTTTGATATTTAAAATAATTAATTCATGTTCGTGTATATTTTTAGTATAAGCTTTGATTCCGGGGCACTCAATTTGTGGATTAGTATAACCTATTTTCAAGGTAAACCCTAGTATTTCAGAATCTATTTATGTTTATTAGTACATTCGCCGAATGTACCATAATTACTATGATGATATTAGATCATTATAGACAATATTGTTGCCTAATGTGTAAACAAAAGTAATCATATTCTTTTCAATTACACGCTACTTTAGGTCATTTTAGCCCGATTAATAAATTGAATTAATTGCTCGCATTCTCACCTTTTAGTCGGTTACTAGTCCTTTGGTCAAATTTTGTATTAATTAATCTTCTGTACAATATCTTAATACTTCTAGATTGCAGTTCTTAAATTTAATCATAAACTAGCTTATGGATGGCATTCTTCAAGTGACAGCAAATCTAGACAAGAGCTATGAAATCACAGTTCTCGTAATAATCAGTCACTGCTAGGGATATTTAACGGTTTTATCCGTCAATAGATCTAATGATACAATTTCTAATATAAAAATAAAAAAGATTGGTTGTAAATGAATTATCTCTGTTTCTAACCTCCGGCAAAAAGATCATTAATATTACGGGATTAGTCAGTCTATGAATGTTACAATTTATACATATAAATGATAATACGCAGTTCTGTATTCTGGTCGATCCATGTATCAGATGCTCTCCAAACAATCGTTTGATTGCTGACTATGGATTCATCTTTGTTTCGTTGATTGTATAGGATCTTTGAATAACCACGTTTCATATGCTTTCTATAATTACCGTGCGTTCTCCATATCGGTAGATGTTCATATCGAGCTTGGATTATCCTAAATGCAAGCAAACCCTCTCTTACAAGATAATTGCCTTTACTATCTTAACTCTTATCGACTACTGCTACAGTTATTGGCTTGAGTTCTGATGTTTTGTTATAATGGGTTTAAAATCTTCATTATCATGCATTGCGTAAGGAGCTCTCCTTATCTTAATGCTACAGATAATCTGCACAAGCATATTTGCTCTAACAGATAACTTTATCCATTTCTTACTAATTCATAATCTGATTCGTTCAGTATAATACTGAGATGAGTGTTGACTTGAATCCTAAAGACTCTATTCAAAGTGGTTGAAGTCAATAGTAGCAATGAAAGATGAGATCATTTCTTGCAGAATTGTGCCCGCGATTCTATCGTTAAA
>JARBAU010000263.1 GCA_029237525.1 Nitrososphaerales archaeon
GCTATCTTCACATACAGGATCTCTGGCTTTGATCTAGTTTTAAAGGTATTTAACACCAGATCATCAGGATTGATGGATCTTTCACGATATTTCCAATCTAGCCATTGTTTAAGATACTGAGTTGCTTCGTCCGAAATGTAAATATCTAGTCCTACCCTGGTTTTGACATATTCCGCACGGATATGTATCATGGTGGGCTCAGCATTAAAATCGATATCTTTTACACGTATAGCACACCCTTCAACCGCACGTAGGCCTCCAGATGCCAGAACTAAGAGATATGTTTTAAGTCTACGATTGTTGCATGACAGCAGGATTTTTCTAATATCTGCTGCGTCTAATGGCTCCTCTTTTTCGTATAGAGTTTTTGGCATCTTTACTTTCCTTTTAAATTTTGAAGGTATGATATCTATGTCAAAGTACGCAAAGTACGATTTTATTCCCGCTGTGTGTGTTTTAATACTCTGGGGCATACTTTTTTCCTGACTTCCCTTTATACATTCAAAGGAAACAAATCCGTCAAGTAACTCATAGACATTCATTTGATTACTTGATATTAAATTGATAATAGAATCTACATTATACTTACCGTCGTCATATCGATTTCGAAGAAATCCTTCTAAATGGACTAGTGCAGTTTCATAATTACTTCTGGTCTTTCTGCTGTTCTTTCCTACAGTATCTAAAAACATTCTAGGTCTATCATATTTGTTAATCTTGTTTCGCACCGACTTCGTTAACAATATTTACTTTTATGCTCAATTCTAAATATAAACTATTTTAGTTGTCATTACGCCAATAATAATTCCATGTTGATAATGATACGTTGGATCTTCGCAAAGCATTTAAGAATTATATTCGATCCTTTATTCATTCATCTATTGTGTATTGATAATAAGTACCATACATCAGCAGATTTATTACTTAAATTTATTGAATTCAAATACTCATTTTATGATTACTTTGATATATCAATCCATCACCAGTGTTGTGATCGATACCTAAATAATGCCGCATTAAATGTTCTAGATGTTCAACATATGCTTATATGTAAATAGTTCTATAATTGTTTGATAATTATATTATGATATTATCATTGAATTGTCCAATTTTCATTGGAATTGACATATAGTGGACCACGAAATATATATTAAATTTCTAGATAATCGTCATAGTGTTGTTTTTGAGAGTGAATAGATTGAATTTCGCAAGGTTCTGCTCAAGAATGAAAAGTAAAATACAAAAAAGATTGAGGTTTTTGCATATCAGATTATTTCCAGATCATGTATTTATTAATTTTTAATGGTTATTTACATATTTATCTATAGTGTGATAAAGTTGTTACTCGTTCCTCTGGTCTTCTTTCCCTTTGTATCTTCATCTTTTTAACTGCATCCTCGAAATGTCGCATTGAAATAAGAGCATCTGAAGTATGTTTAGCCGCTTCTTCCGGAGTAGTGTACTTCTGAAGGTATTCATGTAGTAATATCGAAATGGCAGTATTAGCTACCCCTGTTATATCTGCACCGCTAAATCCTTCTGTTATTTCTGATATCTTTCTAAAATCTATACCTTGTCCTAAAGGTTTACCTTTAGTATGTATTTGAAGAATTTTCTCCCTTGTATTCACGTCAGGGTTTGGTACAAATATTATCTTGTCAAATCTTCCAGGTCTTAATAATGCGGCATCAATCATGTCTACTCTATTAGTAGCTGCAATTACCACTACCCCTTGTAACTCTTGTATTCCATCCATCTCAGTTAACAATTGAGATAACATTCTATCTGAACTACTGTTTCCGCTACCATATCCTCCTCCTCCATCTGTTCCACTTATCCCCCCTCTTGTAATAGCAATAGAATCTATCTCATCAAAGAAAACTACACATGGCGCAGCCTGTCTTGCCCTTCTAAATATTTCCCTAACTCCTCTCTCTGATTCGCCTACCCACTTCGATATTAATTCGGGTCCCTTTACACTAATAAAATTGGCTTCAGACTCTGTTGCAACAGCTTTTGCAAGTAGTGTCTTTCCTGTTCCAGAAGGACCATGTAATAATATGCCTTTTGTAAGAGTATGTTTAAGTTCCTTGTACAGATCAGGATACCTCAACGGCCATTCAACTGCCTCTTGTAATTCACGTTTTATATCTTCTAGACCCCCTATCTCAACCCATTTAACATCAGGTACTTCCAAATAGACCTCTCTCATAGCAGACGGCAATGCATCTTTTAAAGCATTATCAAAGTCGCTCATAGTTATTATTAGTTTTTCTAATGTCTCTACAGA
>JARBAU010000264.1 GCA_029237525.1 Nitrososphaerales archaeon
AAAAATATTTAATTTAATTTAATTTTTTATATTAAGGTGCCTGTGGCGTTATTGACCCTGATGACGATGGGGATGACCCTGATGACGATGGGGATGACCCTGATGACGATGGGGATGACCCTGATGACGATGGGGATGACCCTGATGACGATGGGGATGACCCTGATGACGATCCAGAGGAGTTTGATGTTGGGGTTGAAGGAGTGCTTTCTGGCAACCCACAAATTTCAGATTCCGTATGATTGACGAAGCCGAGTCTAGGATTATCTGGTCTACAGAACTGTTTTACTTGTTCGGGAGTTAATCCGTGAGAGTCCTGACCTTGTTGAGCTTTGACCTGACTTGTAGTTATTATAAAGAGAGCTAACGTTATAACACCAAGTTGCAAAATATAACTAATATGTATTTTGTTCATCTTTTTAGATTGTATTAACATCCCATTTTAAAAGCTTTTGTGTCCCTCATTGTTTGATATACAAAATTCCTCGTCTTTAAAACTTTTATCCTACTTATAGTATCTTCATATTCTAATAATTCAAAGATCTGATAATAATATAATGATATAATAATATAATATTTCAACGTAATGATATGATGTATCAAAAACGTCGTTGTTATGGCATAATATCCTTTAGAATCAGATTGGATTGATATTTTATTTAATCTCTATAAAACTTGTCTAATAAAACAAACCACTTAATGAAATCATAATATATCAAGTGCAGAGCAAACCATACACCGTAGATCTGCTTTCAGAATATGCGACATATAATATGATTATTATAACTCTAGGATCTATAGATATTTAATTCCCTATACAAAAATAATGAAGACCAGACAATATCAAAAGAAAAAACGAGCAATCGAGAAATTCATAAAGAAATTTGGTAAAGTGGATTATTCTGTTATTTTAAATGAGATAGACATAGATTATGACACTTTGATGACTATTTTGACAGAATTGCGTAAAGAAGGAGCTATTAAAAAATAATACACTTATTTAAGATTCTCTGGATAATGATCCATCCCCATCATAACAAGATTCAATATTTACACAAATCCATACACAAAGAACTTAAATAATATATATTCTATTGGCCCAAATGATTGAAGGCTTTCTGTCCGTATGAAATGCAATATCTAACATCTTTACGTGTAATTTCAACTTATAGAAAATTTCTCATATCAATTTATTAATAATAAATAACGAAAACTATGAGACCGCAACTATTTGTATCTATACTCATACGTAGTATATCATATGAAAAAAACAAAGAAAAAACCGGAGCAGAGAAAGAAGATAGTAGCCGTTAAATTGGAAAAGATTGTAGGAAAAAGTGGTAAAGACGGTCGTATATATCTACCCGGAAAATGGATTGGAAAAAGGGTTAAAGTGACACTGTTATAGTGTCGAACATTTATTCTAGCTAATCATTGTTTATCTTTTAGATCTTGCTTATTATCTATGTCTGGAAGATTTATTCTAATTTTATATTGCTATTACTAAATTTTAATACCACATAATGTTGTTTGACAATTATCTATAATACTTAAATTTTTATAATATTTAGAAGTCTTTCTCTGATTATTTCGAGCTTTTGAAGAATGAGTTTCCTTGATCCAATTTGTTATCCATTCGACTACATTCATTTTGCTAGGATTACTTGCATTATAACCACATTCTATAGCTAGCCCTTATAGTACAATATCATGAATGTCTGAAATTGAGGTACGAAAAAGCTATGATATATCAATTTTCCAAACCCTTATGATAAGTATGATGAGTGTATTTTTCTAATTATTTAGTTGATAATTTTCCGATTAGGAAATTGTACAAATACTATTCGCATTTCTAAGTTTCTACAAATATAGTCTAATTCCAAATTGGAAAACTTGTACATGAATTCATTTCCGCTGAAAATAATTACCCATTTCTAATTACAATACTTAATGAAAGAAAATGAAACATTCCCCTTAGATACTCACGAGAGTGTAAAATTTCAAATTCCCAGTCCCCAATTACAAGAAATACCTATCATTTTTGTCCATAGGAGCATAAGTGAGGTGTAAATATTATGATGCCTCTTGATTTTTTTGAGATCGAACGCGTCATTGAAGAACTTGCAAAGGCCTATCCTGCCCAATGTACTACAACTTGGTTCAAGATACTCAGAAATCATAAACCTACTGCGGAACAGTATCGTAGTAAAGTAGTTGAATATATGAAGCAATTTAGATATTTGTTAGAGACTTATCCACAAAGTCCGGAAACAGATAAACTCAAAGAACTTGTCAACAAAGCACTTAATAAGGAGATAGAAAAGGTTCTTCAAGGAAGTAATAGTGGAGTAGAAAGACGATACAAACACTATGTAGACAATTCTCCATCAGAGGAATCTGTTTTCAAAAAATGTTATGATAGCGCTGATTCGCCTGATTTGATAGATGAGAAAAAAAATCAAGAGTACGAAAATATGTTGCATACTCATGATCAAGACATACAACATGAAGAAAAAAAAATTGATAATACTAAACGTAGACGTAAGAAGATCATCGAGTACAATGATTGATAGAAAATGGGAACAATAATTGGTTAGTATATCTAATATAGTAATACCAAGTATATGTGTCCTGATCGTTGCAGGAATAATTAGTTTCTTTATTGTTTATGGTTTTTATCCAGAAAAACATGTAAATGTAAATCTATATGGAGTATGTTATGAATTAGTAGAACCAGCATATCAAAAGTATACTAATCTTGCTGCTCAAAAAGAGCTCACTATGCTAAGACTTCAATCTTATGCAATCAAGTCACCTGATTTGTCTATACCTATAGTATTTACTGGAAATAAGGAACAAATAACTAACTTTGTAAATAAGTACACTGATGGACTCTATGTTGTCTCAAATGAAGGAATGGATCCTGGTTTTGCTAATATCGATATGCAGCTAGTCAAGGCAATTGTAACAAAACCTACATTACAGAGAATAACAAATGACTTGACAATTGATGATTTCAATCCCCTAAAGAAGACCGTTGGAGGTAGTATAGGATTGCAGTCAACCTCGTATATATCGTCAGTACAAGAAGAGAAAATTATGACATATGTCGATCAACTCGTACAAAATGGTGTAAAAAAAATTATATCTGATGGTGAAAATCAAGGGTCAGTAGGCGGCGTAAAGCCGCACGAATGTCGAAATTAATCATAAGAACCATATGAAAATTCTTTTTACAATATTTGTGTCACAATACTTTTCTTCTAGATGTCTAATCCACCGTAACTAATCGTTAAAAGTACATTCAAAAAGGACAAACCATAGACTTGAATATCTTTCTAAACTATAATTCACTATTCAAGGCTATTATTCCTGGTAGTGGTATTTGTAATTCTAAATTATTGTATAAAATAAATGTGGTAACACTTGTAATTATACCTATAATTTACATAAAGACATCATTATTTCCAAAATATATAATAACAATTGCTCCTTCAAATCATTTAACTGTGGCTAACTAGATTGAGGCTTTCAATAGATATTATTGAACATCATTAAAAATCTACAGCTATTTTAAAAGATATAAAAAACTGCACTTGAATCATTTAACGATCGTATTGTTATTTCGATTTGTCGGATATGTGTTACCCATATTAAATAGTATCCAAGCTAATTGATTCTGTTCTTTTTCATCTAGACGTCTTTGATGCAAGTAATTTGTTATCAAATAGTTATTACATAAATCTTTATGTTGATCATTTATTATTTGTATCTGGCAAAATTGCGTAACAAGTGATGCCGCTAGATCGCACGCCTTTGTCATAAAAATAGATATAAGATTAGATGACTTAGGGGTATTTTGTGTTATACAATCATTAACTGAGGCCTCATTTTTGAAAAGTATTGTTGATAATCCTGTGTTAAACTCTTTTGCTTTCTCTGGACCGATTGCATTCATCGTCTTTTTCATCTCCTGATCGAATGATCTACTGGTATTTATCGACAAACCATTTTTAAATGTAATAATTTCTGCCATGCTCGTATTGGTCTGTATTGATATAACTATTACTACTATCAGCGCAAAAATTAGTATCAAAACACGCCCTGTTTGTATAAATTTTGTTAAAGCAAAGGTTGTATTTATTGTTGTTTGAATGTCTTGTAAACAACCTTTGTTTGTATTTTTGCTCATTTGCCTATCGTTCCTTGTTTTCTTTGTTTGTTTTATATATTCATAAAGCAAGTCCCTTTTATTTCCCTTCTTGTGTATTTATAATGTTCATATCTTTTCTACTATCTGTTAATTTTATAGCGTTAGCTCATGTAAAATTTTGCGTCCGAGATGTTTCATATTTTTCATATTAGAAGAATTATGAATAAATATCTGAAAATTGTCAACCTAGCTGCAGACTATCATTGATCATCGTTGTACCCAATTATAACATGTCATTTTATGTACATTATGTCAATGTTCTGTTTTAAATTGCTTTACTATATTAGTAAATATATTGAATACGGATATGCTAACAGTTATCATTTTGTAACCATAGCGAGGCAAGTATAATTGCTTAATCATACAAGTACTAGACTTTTTTGTTAACAGGTATTGCATAAAAGAAAATACGATATTTCATAGTGAATGAGACTGGTATATCCTGATTAAGGTAACATGTAATGTTCGCCCGGCGGCAATGACCATTTCAATGAGAGGCTAGCATGCCCTTCTACTAATAACCATGGTCATAACAAGGCAAATAATTAGTTCGAATACTAATCAGTCAGATGAAGTAGGTTCATTAGTTGTATCACTATTAGCAGTATCTACTTCTGTTTTCATTTTGTTAGTCTGTTTGTCTCTTTATTCTTAATTCTTCGTCTATAATCATAGCTAATATTTGCTGCATGGCGTTGATATAATTAATTATAATAAACACATTCCTATTCGTGGCATTGTGCAGATATTTAGAATATTGTGGCTGCAGACCTACACAAATATCTTCTATATCTTTCTAGTAAGTAACTTTATTATTATATAGACGTCAGAATGATTACCATTATTAATAGCTATGCCTTCTCCCATATTTTCGCTGTTTCCGGTTAAGATCGAAACATCAGTATTCATCTTCAGGCATTATGTAAATGATGGTCACTTTAGCTATATGACTTCCTATTCTATAGAAAATAATCTATTTATTATCTGACATATGAGTATGTATTGTATTTGATTACCAGAGACGATGTTGTAAATATTATTAACAAGTATAACCCTAGAGACATCACTATTGGGACTATAGGTAGTCATTCTGCATTAGAGATTATGGATGGTGCTAAAGATGAAAATATGAAAACATTGTGCATTTGTGAAAAGGGGCGAGAGATTCCGTACAGACGATTTAAACGAATAACTGATGAAATTATCTTACTCGATAAATTCTCCGATATAATGAGTAAAGAGAATCAAAGGAGATTAATGCAATCAAATACAATTATTGTTGCACATAGAGCATTTACTGCATATCTAGGTTATGATAATATAGAAACCAAATTAAATATACCAATATTTGGAAATAGAACTCTCCTTCGTGCTGAAGAACGTAATGCTAATAGAAATCAATATTATCTACTTGAAAAAGCTAGAATTAATCACCCTCGAATTTACAAGAAAGCATCGGATATCGATGGATTAGCAGTGGTTAAAATACAGGAGGCAAAAAGAAAATTGGAACGAGCTTTTTTCTTGGTTTCATCATATGAAGATTTTAGACGAAAAAGTAAGACTAGAATTGAAAAGGGATTAATCACTGAAGAAGACATTAATTCTGCAATTATTGAACAATATATAATAGGTACACATTTTAATTTTAACTTTTTTAGTTCGCCATTAAAAGAAGAAACTGAATTTCTAGGTATAGAAAGAAGATTACAAACCAATATTAATGATTTTACTAGCTTATTGCCAGCTAAACAGCAAATGGAAATTGAAATCGAGCCTCAAAATATTGAGGTCGGACACACTCCGGCAAGTATCCGTGAATCATTGTTAGAAAAAGTATTCGAAATAGGCGACAGATTTACTGCTTCTGTGAAACAGGAATATCCTCCAGGGATAATTGGACCGTTCTCCTTACAGAGTATAGTAACATTAGAACTTGATTTAGTAGTTTACGATGTCTCATTAAGAGTTCCAGGAAATCCCATAATGTCAACCACAAGTCCGTACACAAAATACTATCATGGGAATACCATAGGAGTAGGACGAAGAATTGCAATGGAAATTAAAAATGCGATTACAGAAGGAAGACTTGAAGATATTGTAACATAAATTCATCATCGTTCTATTGCCTCTTCAAATAAATTTCTTCGTATCTTTATTGGTGCATCATAATAAGCGGCTAATGCAATAGAGTCTGAAGCACGATAATTTCGTAATATTAGATATTCTTTCCTTCTTTTGAAATATAAATTTGCCCGTAAAACTGAGCCGCTTTGATATACTTTTACTTCAGTTAGAAGAAGGTCTTGCATGACTGCTATCTCTTCTACTAAGTTATAAATTGTAGGTATTGTATTCTTGTCCCCTTCTTGAAATCTTGAAATATGTCTAGCAACCTCTCCAGAAAATGCACGCATAGGAAATTCTTTTCCTTCGAAGGATTTTAGGATGACAATACCTTCTAGTCCTAGCTGATCTGCAAAACCAACGTAACTTATTTTTACCAGTACGTACTCTACATCTTCTTCTGGAAAGCTGTTAGGCATTACAACTAATTATACATTGCTTGGAATTAAAGGTTCTAGTTCATCATACATTCCTCGTACATATATCCTTGCCTCCTTTATCGATTGCAATCCTTGGAAAAGATTAAAAGACATAGTCTATCATTA
>JARBAU010000265.1 GCA_029237525.1 Nitrososphaerales archaeon
GGTGGTGGATTGTTGTTTGGTGGTGGATTGTTGTTTGGTGGTGGATTGTTGTTTGGTGGTGGATTGTTGTTTGGTGGTGGATTGTTGTTTGGTGGTGGATTGTTGTTTGGTGGTGGATTAGGGATTGGTTTCGTGGCAGGCATTACTGTTATGCTTACTGTGCCCAAATTACTCTTGGCACCGTGATTGTCCGTTGCCTGGTAGGAAAATGAGTCGCCTCCCGTGTAGTTCGATGCTGGCTTATACACATAATTTGATGAGGCTGTATCCAGAGTGACGTTACCATGAGTGGGCTTATTCACTATTGCGATAGACATAGTATCGCCTCGAGCAGAGTCAGGGTCAGTCCCATTCAAAGGTATCGCAAAAGATGTGTCTTGAGCTAAAAATACTCTTAGGTCACTTACTGAAGGTGGAGCATTTACTCTTAGAGAGATTGCTGCTACATTGCTCTTTACCCCGTGATTATCTACACCTTGATATGTGAAATTGTCATCACCAAAATATCCCTTGTTAGGTGTAAATGTGATAGAGCTTGATGTGTTATTAACTGCAATTGATCCATGTTTCGGTTGGGTAACCGGTAGTATGCTCACTGTATCGCCACTATCAGGATCGGTTACCTTCGCACTAATTTGGACAGGCTTATCCTGCAAAGTTATTATTCCAGTGATGTCTTCAGCCTTTGGAGGATGATTTACTAGTTCTACTAGTATACCGACCATTGCTATGTTACTTTTTGCACCATGGTTGTCTGTAGCCTGATATGTGAAATTGTCAATCCCATGATAACCGTTGCCTGGAATATACCTGAAGCTATTCTGAGTCAAGCCTGCATCCACAGTTCCGTGAATGGGTTGTCTGATCACTTGGATGGTGGCATTATCATTGGAGTCATTGTCATAGACTGTTATTGGTATTTGCCTTGATGTATCTTGAGGAGTTGTAAGACCGGTAATGTTCTTGATCACTGGAGCGTGATTCTGTGCTGGTGGCGGTGGATTGTTATTTGGTGGTGGCGGTGGATTGTTATTTGGTGGTGGCGGTGGATTGTTATTTGGTGGTGGCGGTGGATTGCTAGATCCAAGAGTCCCATATACTGCAAGCTCGCTTATTCCTACACCGCCATCTCCATTGTCGCTAGCCATCATTATTTTTACGAATCTAGCATCGGTGTTATGAAACCGGTAAATCTCAGGCAGAGATGTATCTCCTTTGCTTATGCCTCTAAATACATACTGATAGTTAATCCCATCTCTAGATGTGGCTATTGCAAATGGATAATGTCTCGAGTCTCCTTTGAACCAGGCAATACTTGCCCCACAAATAGTGTTAACAGCACCCACATCTGCCTGAATAAATGCTCCACTACTGGAGCTTGACCAATGTGTTCTTAGAATGTTGTCAATCGCATTATGAGGCATGTTAGCCCCATCACTAGAAGATGCCTTTAAGTCAGTAACCCCTAATTTATAACACCTAGGCGAAGAATTTGATACAACGTTTAAATTTGATGAAACGTTTGCAGGTCCTTCTCCACCTTTGATGGTCAATTCCTTGATCGATGCAGATTTGTCATGACTATTATCGTTACTATCAAGTGTAACTCTTACATATTGGGCATGTATATTTCCTAGATCGTAGGATTGATAGTCTGGACCCTTCGTAGTAAATCCTTTAAGGATATTCTTAAAGTCCGAAGTATCATTGGAGGCTGATACTACAAAATTGTAATTCTTGTGACTTCCCTTGTCCCAAGAGATTCCGACATTACATACTGATTTAGACGAGCCAAGATCTGCTTGGATATATGAACCTGATCCTTTTGCAGACCATTTTGTATTTTCATCCTTATCTACCGCCCTAAATGCATTATTTCCATTACTAGCTCCACTTGAAGTAACAGATGCAATAGGTAAATCCATACAGGAATTTTTGGAAATCATAGGATTGGTGACCTGGTAAGTCTTTACGTCGTTACCTGTCCTGATCAATGGCCTATCTCCGTAAAAGCTAGCGAACTTTGTGTTTTGCTCGTATGATAATTGAGCTGATGCAAATTGGTTTATATTCAAAATTGATAATACTATCAGGGATATCGCGCAAACAATACCGCATCCTCGCATTGCCGACACATGATTTGATGTAGTCAATTTCCTGTTTCCTCTAATGATTGACAAGGTCCTACGGTTCTGATCGCAGGCTTGCTAATTCTTCTATCACAGGCGTTAGGTAATGCAGGAATGATTACCATAGCACTTGCTTCATGTAAATCCAACATCATTAGAAGACGTGTTGAAAATTAAGTATTTATTATGAATCGTTGTTTGTACTAAGGTTCCTATCAGTTTCTATCGAACATAAAGATCTAATTGGCGTCTATGACATAACTTTGTATTTAAATAAGTGTCCATTGTACTTGAATAATTTTATCGTCAATTGTTTTATCCCTTAGTAAATGGCAAGAAAATCGAGTCTTTGAAGTAGTGTTGACAAGAATCAATTACATTTTCTTTGAATCGCACCGCTACTGTCCAATACGTTGTCAGAGCAAAAATTGGTAACCTGTGGTCTGGAAGCTGAGACAATTATGAACAATAATGTAATCTTACGATTCTAACTGCTGTTCAAAATTTTCTCATTTGGCTAAAAAATATCAGTTTGAATTTACGAAGATTAACGAGATGAAACTGGGTTTCTTCAGTGTTGCATCTAATTACAATGGTAGACAATTAACCCGAGTATGTGGTTTTATATTCCTGATAGAAAGTCTGTTTTAGATTTTCAGCAAGCTCGCTTACTTCCTCGATGTTGTTAAGATCGTTAAGCACCTTCACGCTAACACCCAAGGATTCTAGCTCATTTAGCCACCAGTCGTATTTTTCTGGACATTCTCTTCTGATAGCCATAGTAAATTTATAATAACAATACACCATATAAAGCCTAGTTAACCTAGTTAACTAGTAGCGTATCATGAATATGATATATCGGATCTGTTGAGGTAGGGTGTGTAAGTTTTACGATTACCTGCTAATTTATTAAATTTCTAACGCCGTAGATATGAATCGTAATTCTGACACCATTACAAATGCGGAATTTCTAAGGCCAAGCAAAATTGTTCCAGTTGACACTAGATTTAATAATAAATAATGAGAAGTCTAAACTAGAAGAGATTTGGGTCTTACAAACCGAGTTACGACGTTGGTCAAACAAAAGGTAAATGTTCTACTCAATAAATTCGAGAATCCAAAGGAAGCTTTGGATTACTCATATACCAAGCAGGTCGAGTTACTCAATCATTTGCGCAGAAATATTGCAGAAGTCATCACAGCGAAGAAACGCCTCGAGATGCAGAAAATCAAACTTATGGATAATAGTCGGACATTGGATGAGCAGGCAAGCAGAGCAGTCGATTCTGGTAGAGATGATTTGGCTAAACTTGCGCTTGAAAGAAAGAATGCAAATGTTCTTCAACTACAACAATTAGCTAAGCAGATTGCGGATATGAAGGTTGAACAAGACAAACTAGAGCAAACTGAAAAAAGGCTTTCTACCAAGGTTGAAGAATTCAGGTCAAAGAAGGAGGTTATCAAAGCTCAGTATACCGCAGCAGAAGCTCAGGTAAGAATTAAGGAAAGTATTACTGGAATTTCTGAGGAGATGGCCGATGTTGGAATGGCTATGAACAGAGCTGAGGATAAAACAGAACAGATGAAAGCTAAATCCCAAGCGTTAGACGAAATGCTAGATTCTGGAACTCTAACCGATTACACAGAAGATAAAAGTTCAGATGAAATTGAGAGGGAACTGGAAAAAGCTTCTATGAGTGATTCAGTGGAACAAGAATTAGCAAAGTTAAAAGCTGAGAGCCGCCGAAAACGAAAGGTGAAACAATCATCAACCAATAATTCCGATAATTTAGATAACTCTGATGAACAAACTGAAAGCCAAAATGAAGATGAGATAAAGGTTAGCTAAGAGCCGCTATAAGGCAGTACAAAGATTTCATCTGACAACCCTCTTCAATGATCAATCTTTGCACTCTTACCATAGATTCTTTAAATCATATAAAATTATTGTTGACAATAGTAATTGTCCTTAATCACGAATTAAGAATAGCGTGCGCCGTGACCAGAGTAGTATTCTTATTTAGTATTTAACTTGGCACACGATCCTTGTTCTGGGGAGCATTGCTTTGGAGCGCATCATCTATTTCTTAATGAAACGAAGGTTTCACAGCTATTATGAAATGTTCTAGCCAACTGAGATGCTTATGACGAACTGACGACAATGAACTAGGAACGAGTACATTTTTGTCTTTATGGGGATAAGAATCTGTACAATTTCTTCCCTAGAAATCGGTTGTTTTATTAACTCAATCAGTATGGTTGCATATTCAAAAATAGAAGACACGGTTTTTTTGATTTTATATAAATATTTAATCATTCACCAAATGAACATGTGATATGAAGTGACAGGAACTGCTAGTAAATTCACAAAAGAATAAAGCCACAAGTTCGAACCGGATGAATGCCATGCCATTTGATCTGGCCTTTATAATAGAATCTATCAAGCTACGACGTAGAATTAAAATTTAATCCATCTAAAATAATTTACAGGCATTTCTGGGGAAAGACTAAAAATCGTCTGTGTAATTTAATTTACCTAAGCAATAGTTAAAAAAATCTTAGGGCCTAAGTAGACACAAAAATTGGTAGGGCGATCTTTAAGGTAGGCTTCGATTGATATTATATTTTGCATTATATTCAAAATGAAATAAGTTATAGTGTTCAAACTTGGAATCTTGGAATCGCAAGTGTGAAGAATATTCTCAACAAGTACTTTGCATATTCTAGCTAGAATTTCTTTTCAACATCAATATCGTTATAAACTAAGCTACCACAATATTATCTATGTCAGAAATTATTGATGAAAAAAAAACCAAGGAGGGTTCTAGTCAATGGCCAGATCTTATGGCGCAATTATTTGATCGTCTAACGGGCAAAGGCACAAAGATAACTTACGAATTTCAGGATTTAGTAATTGATATCCCACGTGCCATTGGACCGCAGGGCCAGGATCTCGGTGCAGCAAAATGGACCGTCAATGGGAAGATAGTTATCACTGCTCAAGCGCATAACAGTGATTGAAAATAGTTCTTGTTTCTCGACAGCACTATTATCTATGATTTTAATTAAGCCCATAAAATTTCAAATCTAATCAGATTGAATTTGAATGGACATCTTTTAGGAATATATTTGAAGATCAATTTTCTGTTGAACACCCTTCACTAATTGTAACCCTGGTAGTTTACTTCTGATTATTACAATGCATAACATTATCTAAAAATATAGATGAATCACAATCAGATAAAACAATGCTAATGTAGAGATTTTTCCACCGATAGTTCAGATCAAATCATCTATTTATAACTATTCGGGATTAATGCATTTAGTTTTTGAATATCAGGTAATATGATAATTTCAACACAGTTTACACATAGAATTTATTTAATTCATCTTTGATGTAACGATTGTGAGATATCACTGGCAGACAATACATCTCGTCAACTGACATGTGACCTTCAGTCCTTTAGACTTTGAATAACCTTAAAAATCGCTAGAAAAATAATGTTCACCAAAAGTACATTGTGATAAAAAATAAAGGTGACTATTACTTTATCGCGATATCCTGCGTTATTTTTGATGTGTCCTTAGCAGACTGCTCGAAAGTCTTTGCTGCGTTTACGCCTATTCGTGACAGCTCTTTAACATTATTTTTTGCTTGTTGTAGAGAATTCTTGAATGCCTCAGCATACCCGAATATGACATTGTTGGTTAGTCTAGTGACAGTGAATAAGTTATCGGCGTATGATCTAGTAGTATTGGTGTAAACCTCGGACATCCTACCTGGAGATAGCAGTGTAGATACATTTCGGGTATAGGTTTCTACATATGGGGCCCATGCTGACTGATAAGAATTAATGATTTCCTTCTGTGATACAACAAAGTTGTCAGCTAATTCTCTAGTAGCTTCTATAGTTTGCTCATGATATTCATTAATTGCACGCGTGTATCGTGGAATTTCCTTTTTAGCTTCATCAACAGACTTTCGAATTTCGTCCCTCGTTTGATCTAACGCCTTATTAATTAATTCTTCTTGATCCTTTTTGAATTGCGAAGTAGATGTAGTTATATTTGGTTCTTGCTCTTTTTTAGATGACATATCAAGGGAATTATGTAGAGTCTTATATATATTCCTTGCCATTAAATGGTTTTAAATACCATTGAAAACCCTGATAAAATATCAATATCATAAAGTTGTTTTTTGACGAGTATTGATTGTCTGGAAATAGATGTGATGGTGATTAAGAGCGTTATTACAATGGTAGACCAGGGAACTAATTGCTGGCGTAATAGTAAATGTACTGACGAGCTAGTACAGATCCAAAGCATATATTACTAGGATGATCCAGAACGATCTGATTCTGTTAACAGGCCTCGGAAGTATCTAAGAGAAATTGGTCTAAGTATCAGATCCCAATTTTGGCATATAAGATGAGCACATTGCTATTTAATCCCAATAATCCTGTAGCATGAATATTAATTTCATTTCAAACTGGTGTTATACATAGCCTAGGGTTGTCTTGCTTGAATCTATCAAATTTCAGGAAATCTAGCTTTAACTGGTCTATTTATTCTGGCATCAGAATCCATACAAAATAAAATCAATAAAGAGGCTCATAAAACTGGTAAAATATATATATTAAAATTTTTCATTTTGTCAAATATAGAGAATAATCTATTGGAAAACCATGAAATAGGTTTCCGTGCTACAATTCTAACTCCACGATGTATATTCACTGGGACTTACAAAAGAATGAACAAATATACATCTGTTGGTCGATCCACCAAAGTCAAATTTATGAGTGAGTAGGAGGAATTCAATGATGATCAATTACAAATGGGATTTAACCACGATTACTAGGAGATAGTCTAACATCGTCTTGATTTAGTCTCTGCGAGACAGATGCTACATGTAATGCTAGTTCTTCTAACACCGAACTGTGTCAAAAGCCGACTTTATTCTATAGTCATTATTTAGACGAGATTTTCGTCTTAAACTGGATATTTCTGCGCAAGTTTAACGTAGGATCGAAAATTCGAAGCAAAGTGATATACTACACTATTCACTTCTGATAACGCTGACCTGTGGTCCACCTTCCATCAAGTACTTACAAATCATCATACCATTTCCGTTATGAATTATTCGGAAGATATATCAGATTAATGGTGAGTCAAATTATCGCCTAATCTAGATAAAGAATTAATTGGATTATCCATTGAAATTATGAACAAAAATTCATTTACAATAGCTGCTGTTGCAGTTTTAGCAGCGGTATTTGCAACAGGTGCAACCACGTCTTCAGAAGTTGCATTTGCAAGTGGACATCATTCTTCAAATCCTCTCAGACAAACTTTTGCACAGGCTAATTCCTGCGGAAATGGTTCATTGCCATTGGACATAAAGTGTCAAAACTTAGGCAGCCAGATACAGGGAAGCCATAATGCAGTGAACGTTATCGGAATTCAACCAAGCAATTCAGGAGAAATGAACCACGGTGATGATCATAAAAATGACGGTGGCAGTAGCGATAACCACGATGGAAGCAGCCAACAGCCAGGCAATGACAACCAAAAACAGCCAGGCAATGACAACCAAAAACAGCCAGGCAATGACAACCAAAAACAGCCAGGCAATGACAACCAAAAACAGCCAGGCAATCACCAAACAGCCAATAACAACCAAAAACAGCCAGGCAATCACCAAACAGCCAATAACAACCAAAAACAGCCAATGACTCACCAAACAGCCAATAACAACCAAAAGCAGCCAGTGAACGGCATATCCCTAGCAAGTTCGCTTCAAAATAGCGGCCCGTCTGGCAATCCCGCTATCGGCGCAGGAACCTAAATCACTTCTAATTTTTTTTGAACAAGTGAACAGACAAGAAGTAAGTTATTGCAATTAACAATCTTAATTATTCTCTGCTCTTGTGATTCCTGTGTTGTAGAAGCAAATATTAGACGACATCTATTCGTTAAGCAGCTTGTGATGCGCATTTCATTCTACAGTTAGTTCCTATGATAATTTAGGTGTAAAATCAAGTCTTCACGGTTTGCTAGAATCTTAAAAGAGCATGCTTTCAGCATCCAGTCCTACGATACTACTACACCACTACATCACACATGTTTTACAAATTGCATAACCGAATATCTATTGTCTGGTAAGAAGTGCTGAGAAATAATAATCTGACTAGATTAATAGTTATTCATTGAGAGTCATTCATTTATTTGGCAAATGAGCAATAAGAATATCCCCTCTTAAACTTTGAGGGAAGGAGTTCTCCTGTGAAAGGGCGACCCGGGTTTCTGCTCCGTTCACCGCAGGTCGTTATTACGGTAAGGGTGAAAGGCCGAACACGGAGCTGGCCAATAATAGCACCCTTACCTGCAGGAGCACTGTATATGTTAATGATCTAGAGTCATATTATAGTAGGACATTTAATATCGTTGCAGCAGTATAACTATGAATTGAGATCATGACACATGTAATATCTTATTACGGTCGTACAATTTCGTCTCTTACAGGTAATCTATAGGAGATATCTAAACCCTGATACTAAATAGGAATTCAGCATATTTAACACCATTAAAGAAATAGTTGAAATGTTATAATTTTGTGTTACGGAATTCCACATGTTATCTTCACTCTTGCACAGGAATATGCTACCTGAAAATAATAGATTACGCATAATCTTCCCAAATTGAAATTGGACTAAACCGAATTGATCGTTATTATGTCAAATTAATGATTGAAGACTTCCCATTGTAGTTTTTTCATGATAAGATTCGAAAGAAAGGTTTGGCGAAGCCAAATCCGTTTTTTGCAATCTCTACCAAGTGATTATTGTTACCCTAGCAAGAAAACCTTAAGTATAGCAACAAGTTTAAATCGTTAATGAAAAATACCTGCTTGAAGAGATCTGCGCTCATTGTAGCGTCTGTTATTGCTGCTTTAATATTGGCACCTACACTAGTAACAGATCATTTAGTTAAAGCTACTGATACGTCGGTGGGTAAGTCGTTACAGTGTGACAGTTCAAAACATACAAAAAACTATTGTGACGGGTTTACTGTAGGAAAAACTGACTGTCGAGATGGTCGCAAATATAATGGCGATAACCCCTCTCATACAAACGACTGGAAGGGCGGATATAGAGCTGGATGGACTGGAGCCGGGTGTCATGTACCTTAACGTGCTCTGAACTTAGCTACTTTTTTGTTCAATTGTACGATGTAGCTTGAAGTAAATTAAATCTTCCAGGACTGGTATAACGAACACATTTTCGTGTAGTAGGATTCGTTCTATAATCTCCTAACTCCAATATCTACTTATTTCAGTAACACTGTTAGAAACTTGATAAATAGATTCTACGGTATGGGCTACACCTATCAGAAGGGAGTAAGATATAGCTAATACCAAAGAACTGTTATAAAGAACTTGTGTAGTGTATTATGATTCACTATAAAATTGGATGTGGTTGCAGAATTTACCAGGTCTGATTTTTTCAATATGTATTATCATGATCGGCTGAACTTTCGATATGTCGTGCGTGACTACCAGGTTATTAGTATTCTATTCGAATGCTACTGCATGGGACTTGCTTCGATAGCGTTCACAACTAAGATAGAGCACGTCCGATTAAGTTGGCTAGAACCATAAGCGTGTTTTTCTTTCGATAAGGCAAATTCACCTCAAAGCATTACTTGCTTTAACTCTGGATTGAAGTAATTTGCTATTATGACGAATGTGTCGAAACTTTTTATATAAGAATAGCCTATCTATACTAGATGGAAGATCCCGCCTACCATTCTGCAGTTACTGCAGTAACTGCAAAGTTACTGCAGATACAGGTGTTATTAACCAATCAGGAGGAGGAGAGTTCAGTTTAGAGAACTAAAATATTCTTGTCCACTGTGCATGCAGCAGTCCAATCGTCGTTACAACATGAAAGTCCATATCGCAAGGCGTCACGTGGTCGGCGGAGTTCCCATTCACAATCGCGATGTAAGGCATCTACCATTGGTTTCTCAATCTTTCAAAGATGATCCTTCAAAATTTTATTATAACAGCCTCCTCCGCCGTTTTTTGCCAGTCTCGAGTAATAGTGGAATAACCTACCCGAACTCGGATTACTCGTTTTCAGACCCTTTTCAGAGTAGTAAAAATATTTTGAAAAGTATGGCGAAACTTTTTGAAATGCGTAATAAATTTCTTAGTTTTTACAATGCGACACCCGAATCTGCCTTACGAAATTCTCCAGAAAGTCATATGTGGCCTCTGCAATTATTCGATACAATAGGAGCTAATTACAGGCCGACTATTCCATCCGTAATAATACACAAATATGTGCCGACATTTGACACTCTAATCACTGGCGAGGAAATACGAGGGTTCCGTGTCGATTTATGTAAAGACTGCCTCGAAATTTATTCAATTTCTATTCGTGGAAATAGTGAATTCTCATTCGAGGAAATCCATAGAAGAATAGCTACTTCGATTCATCACTGCAGCAATTATCGTTCAGAATCCAGTACTTTGTCCACCCACGACAAGCGAACAAGATATAATAATTTAGTTGGGAATGTTCAGCCATTCCTTCTAAACAAAGTTCTAGATTGGCTTCAAGGTAAAAAGCCTTTCTTGAGAGCCTTCGTGTTACAAGCCGAGCACCCAGCGGGATCCGTTCGTTTTGTCAAACCGGTAGGATATCCTTTTGGATTCATCAATAGAGCTATTGAAAATGGATATACTACTCTAGAAGCGAGCGAATTAGACGATTTCTTGCTCCTCTCAAAATATAGGTCAACAGCAATATATGCACTCGTCAATTCTAAGCCTGGCGGTAAGAAATTTCATGATTCATGCACATATGGAATGCTAATTACTCGGAATTGATTGACTGGCGTAACGAAGGAGCTTCCAAAAGAACCGTAAATTGTATTTTATGCATTGCTTAACACAAAATAGACTTCCGCTAGTTTATTTTGAACTTAACTAGTTATCTGTGAGTAAATTCAAACACTTGCCTCCAACGAATAAACAATCATAATATTTGCGAGCCATCAATTACTGCATGAGGTATAACATCAATTATGAGGTAGTCGCTGCTTATTGGCAAGCGCGGGAATGATGCTTGCTTCTCTTTCTAAAATTTCTTTATATGCATTACTGTGTTCTTCTGCAATTTTAGTCCAGCATATGTTCGACCTAAATTTGTCAACTGCATGCTTGTAGATGTCATAGTGCATACCTAATTCCTCTAGTCCTTTAGCAAAAGAATTACTGTTACGATCCACAGTAATTCCCAGTCCTTTATTAGCGAACTCTTTAAAAAATCCTAAATTTGTTGCTACAAATGGCAAGCCATGTGCCAAGGCATCGAACATAACTCCCGAACCAGAACACACCTTATAGGGTAAGAGTACTGCATCAGCAGAAGAAAATAGGATAGACAAATATTCTTCCGAAAGAAAATTCAATTGCAAGTCAATTATTCCGTGTTTGGCCAAGGTCCTGTTAGAATACTTTTGGCCAAAATCATTATGTGATGAATTTGTAACTATCGACCATCCAGTAGGAACATCAATTTCTTCCAAGATGTCCCATCCCTTCGTAGAGGTCATAAAACCCACGGCTAGTGCTATCCGGTCCCCTTTGGGTAGATTAAACATCTTTCTAGCCACCTCTTTTCCCCTAGAGCTCGACGAATTGGGCTCTGCACCATGAAAGATAACTTTGCCTCCTCCAATTATTTTTGACAAATAATCCGAAAAGACTATTCCCATCTTGCTTTTAGCTAATTTTTCCTTGTTCAAATTATGGAAAGAATAATAATTCAGTAAGCTCGTCCAGTACTTAGCTACAATATTACTCGAAAAGCCCTTCTCAAAATTTGGTTTTAGAGGTTTTAATGACTGAACTAATTTAAGCCACTGTTTAAAGGTGTATCCCGAATGGAATGTCGTTACTATCGGTGTTTTGCATTTATCATAAAAAGAATCAATGTTGGTCTGTGTTTTCGTGGGCCTTAATCCGTTCAATACCAAACCATACATTCCTTGCTCATACTGCACATGAACTATGTCGGGTTTGGTCTTATCTACCAACTGGAGCAGGATTTGAGAGTCGTCGGTATGGCTCGGAGAAAGACCTGAAAAATCTCCATTGCCCATTTTGTTGCTTACAGTTTGGACATCATAACCAATCTTGCGAAGTGCTATTGCTAGACTATGTGTATACCTTCCTATTCCACCTTGCATGGGTGGATATTCTGTGCAAACCATCAATATCTTAGGAAGCAAATTAGAATTAAGAAACAGTTTATTCATATCTTGATTAGAATAGGTATCTAAATATAAGTCTAATTATATATACAGAACAATATTTAAATATACAATTAAAGAATTATGAGAAGGGCATATGCCTACAAAACATAGAGTGACTGTCACGTCAATGGGTTCAAGTTCCATAATAGTCCTGCCTAAACCTGTAGTAGATGGATTCAATTTGGAAAAGGGTAATAGATTAGAGATGTTTGTCAATGATGACGGGATTTATATCCCATTAGGTGTAGGAAAATCGAACCAATCACATTCACGAAGTTCTGAAGGATTATGAATAGTTACCCGACTATAGACAAATGTTAAGGAGCTCAGATTACTTGGCATTCGCAGACCTTACTCGCTCAATATATCACTGGCATAGATAAGAATTCCAAGTGTTCCAAATTAAGCCAGCACTAAGTAGTCACAATTTTAATAATTGTACACAAATTCCAAGTATATTGTTACTTATCGGCAGTAACTAATGGTAAGTTGAAGATGTAGTATTTTAACCATTTTTTCCCAATTGGATTCGGATTTTATTCATAGTTCAAAGAGACTCATCGGAATTGATGTCCTAACTGATTATCAACTTATATTTTATCTACGGCTACAACTGGATAGTTCAGTTCCCTCTATAGTACCGACCGTAACTAAAATAATGTTGATTAAAACCTGAGTAATGCTAAAACCTTGCATTTGGTAATTCGGGATAATGTAATCTGGACAGCTTTCCTTTCACCAGACGAAGGTAAACAGGTCTGTAAAGGTGAATGCTGTTAATTCAGTAATCTTCAGAGGTTCAGGAAGTTCTTGAAAAAAAATATCGAGCCTTCTAGAGATCTACAAAATTCATAATAGTTTGAGTTTGCTAATTCTAATCGGTTAAGGACGTCCCTATAAAGTACTTAGATTGAATTTGCTATTTGCTTGAATCCGATCAAATGAAACCTGTTTTATCTTATCACTATTTTTCCGTTTCCGCGTGTTAGTTCGAGTTTGTCGGGACCGGAGGGCTGAAAGATCAAAGATGTACAAAGTGTCATGCGACTTGCCTAAACTAATTTAAAATTAACCATTAAATGCACACCTAATCAGATCATAATTCGTAATAACGGAGCCTTTTTTGAACGTAGGTGTTTTGTTTTTCTGCAAAGTCTTAATAATTATTGTAACTCGATCTTGAATCTACATGACTTCCAAAACTAATTTAACTTATATTTGCATAGATTAGTAGTAGAGTTTTAAAACGATCAAATAGAATATTTAAAGTGAATTGAAGAGGAATGTATAGAATTGATCAAAGCATCGGTGCATATTCCAATCTCGAATTCTGGGAGTCCGGTCAAACTACCGGCTGATTTATCTATTCCAATTAATTCTACTGGCATAATCATATTTGCTCATGGTAGTGGGAGTGGTAAGAATAGTCCTAGAAATGTTGCTGTAGCTGAATTATTGAATAAGGATGGACTTGCGACCTTGCTGGTAGATTTACTCACACCAGAAGAGGAAAAATGTGACACCATAACAGCAAACCAACATAATAGAATTCCTGGCCTTATTCTGAACAAATTCAATATATATTTGCTAACAAGTAGACTACTAGGAGTAACCGAATGGGTAACTCAAAATCAGAATACTAGTGGGCTTGTTCTAGGTTACTTTGGAGCAAGTACCGGTACTGCAGCTGCCCTCAATGCGTCATCTAACAGTAGGACGTGCAAGTTTGTAGAGGCTATTGTATCTCGTTCAGGAAGACCAGATCTCGTCGGAAGAATTGGCTTGAGGCTAATTACAATCCCGACGCTATTCATTGTAGGCGGGAGTGACCTTCCCGATGTAATCAATTGGAATAAGAATGCTTTGCAAGATATCGGCTCAGAAAAGAAAAAGATGATGGTAGTTGCAAACGCGACTCATCTCTTTGAAGAACATGGGACGCTTGAGGAAGTCGCAAAACTGGCTAGTGGATGGTTTAGATGTTACTTTCAAATAAAGGCCCATCAATCTGCCTGACTGCTCTCAATTGATGTTTTTACTTTATGTTGTTAAACAGTCGATACACACATTTTCCTGTGATTAAGATCCTGCCGAAAGCCTGAGTATCTAGACACATGGTTTGCTACGAGAATACGATCTATCTCAGTATCCGACGAGGGTACACTTGTACTTTTGAAGAGGCTGCAATAGTTTGATTCTTACCTTGCTGAATTTTTATATGTCTAAAAAGTCCTATCACATTTCTAGAAAATTTAGTTATAATCAATATTATGATTAATATAAGGTCAGATCGAACTTTCATCGTCCGCTTATGACCATGATTGAGGATTACAACTGGCTGTCAACTCATCTGGATGATCCGGATATAATTATTCTAGATGCAAGGGGAGACATGTCATACCGGTTCGGACATATCGAGAATGCATTGCCCATTGGCATCGAAAGTCTGATTTCAGTCGCCGACAATGGGGCTAACTTAGTAGCTGATTCCAAAACAGCTGAAAACATTTTTACAAAACGGCATATCGACCAATCTAAATCAGTCATAGTTTATGGCGAAAATTCTGATCCAACCGCAGCTCGAGTAATCTGGACTTTATTGTATCATGGTCACAACAAGGTCAAACTTTTAGAAATTGGTTTCAGAGAATGGATTGATGCGGGACTGGCTCTAAGCAAAGTACTTCCTACCTCTCTGGCTCCTACCAACAAATCTTTTTCTTCGCAATTAGAGAATAACATAAGAGCTGATGCGCAGATGATCAAGGATAAGATGAGTGAAGGTCAATGTATAGTGGTCGATGCTCGGACGCCCCAGGAGCACTTTCAAGCACGAATTCCAGGATCTATACTCCATAATTGGGAAGAAGGTATAGGTAATGAAGGAAAGATGTTAAAGGATCGAGATGAATTAATACTTGATTTCGAGAGGAAGGGTATTTCTAAAGATAAAGAGATAATATGCTACTGTCACTCAGGAACTAGAGCATCTCACACTTTCTTGCAACTTAAGGAAGCGGGGTTTAATAATGTGAGATTGTATGATGGCTCAATAATAGATTGGGCGCAACGTCGAAATCCTCTGCGTTAATCAGCACTACCTCTTCTCAAAAACATCTGAGTCTTTTACTCATATTAACTCATCTTCTAGAATCGATCTTAAATATTTGGTTGAGGTAGCATTCTCAGGATATCCCTCAATTATATGTATGGATTGTGTGTCCGGCAATGACCAGTGATACAAGGATCATGCTAATATTCTTCTAAGGACTTCTCAGATAGGTGGAAAAGTTTGCTTACGTAAAGGGATTCAGAATGAGGTACCTTGAATATGGTTCACCCAACATCAACTCCGACGCAAATAGTCAAACTCATCATATTTTATTTATTCATGGTCTAGGTGCTTCCGCTGATAGATGGTTAGACTTCCCGGAGGCGTTGGCTAAATCATATCACACGATTGCAATTGACTTGATAGGTTTTGGTAAAAGCGATACGCCAAATAACGTCGAGTATGATATCGGATTTTTAAGAGATTGTGTAACGGAATTTATAAGAGCTATCGGAATCGATCGAGATAAGACTTGTTTGATCGGACATTCTCTAGGAGGCTACATTGCGTCTGAAGTTGCGATCGAAAATGAACAGCTAGTAGATAGGCTTGTACTGATTGATTCTTCCGGATTATTGAATGGGCCCACGAGTCTTCTCGAACAGTATTTGCATGTGGCTATGAATCCATCTTTTGATAACGTTAGGAATATATTCCAACAAATGATGGCAAATCCATCGGCGATTGTTCTCTCTTTAGTAGATCTTTTTATCTATCGGATCAATATGCCGAATGCAAAATACTCTTTCCGCTCAACTTATGAGAATAGTACTAGAACTAGGATTGCGCCTGAACGATTAAAGTCTCTATGCAAAATTCCGACGCTTATTATTTGGGGTAGGAATGATGCTTTGATTCCTATAGAATATCTTGAAGCTTTTCGTAGTCTCTTAACAAATGCAACGGTCGAAGTTATTGAGAATGCAGGACATGCTCCATTTGCAGAGAAGCCGTTGTTAGTTTACGAGACGATACGCAATTTCTTAAGGTAGTATGTTTGCGAATGTAATTTAATTAGATATATGTAACACAATTATAGAAGGTCAGACTCCCCCTGATCCTATTTATTATACATAGATTATATTATACATAGATTACTGAACAACCCTAGCTTTAGTCATTAATTCAAAAGCAAAGACATATTTGAAGAAATTGCTCTTTTATAGTTGAGATTGTAGCTTATGATGCAACATCTCCGCATTGCGTTCTGCTTTTTAGTATGGTAGTCCTACCTCAAATATTCTGACTATGGCAGATACTAGTTTGAGGACTGTGATAACTTGTCGTTACTGATTACAGCCTCAGATGAGCTCATTGTAATTCATCTTTTCGAATATTTCTTTTGTATACCAATGGTTCTACATTATTAGCTTGGGACAAATGCAATAGATGATATAAAAATCTGTTATCTTAATTCATTAATTTATCCGAAATTAATGATATGAATTTTATTGTATTAGTTTTTAATTGCTATTTCAGTTTTGGTGATATTTTACCAGATTCTTTGATTAATGATAATGATTTGGAAGTTATTTTCCATCTGACTCATAGCTATCATTTTCGTTATAGGCATTGCATAATAATTAATAATATTCAATTACCCGTATCACTATATCCTACGATAAACCCGTTACTGAAATATTGATACAGTATTTATTGTGTTACGACTTTCAAGTGTCAGTACGGACGTAAAGTTAAAACATGATTTTTAAGCCTTTGATTCCCAGATTTTATGCTTGAACGCGAAATTTGATTAGGATGCTGTCGACAAAGAGAAGAAATAGAAAGTGTAATATCTCTCTATTCACTTCTCTGAGATACCGAGCGATGCTGGTATTGAGTACATCAAAGAAAATGTATAAAATACTTGATTAACTTTGTTCCCTTTGAGATGTAAAAGCAAATTTTACAGTAATAAATTGGGCTCAAGATATACTGTCATGATTTAAAGCGCGCAAGTTTAGACATAAAGAGTATATCGATAGCAATATGGCAAAGTCTTATCGTTTGGTTGTGACTCCACTAACATCAGTTATGTTGTAATTGAGTCTAGTTTAAATTGCGACATGATCATTATCTGTCGTACATTTCTACTCAAGACTTTGCTAATTTTGATCATGAAGTCCAGTTGAAATTAGCGTGGCAGAAAACCTACCTCGGGTATTTCAGTAGGCAGAAAGTAAAATCTAATCTTTGATGAGTGGATTGTAGTAACGACGTTATTGATTAAGCTGGATCGCATAGTAATATTATTAGTCATAATTTGATCTATAGTATCAACGTTCACTATTTAAAATGTAGAAGATTTGCTAATCAGCTGCGGTCCCAAATCGTACAAATAAATTTACTAAAAAAATGAAAGAGGATCTACCTTCTTTCCTTATTAATCGCTTTGGATTTTTAGATTAGTTGACAGATAAGCCAGCGCCGCCCATTGGACCGTTACCGCCGCCCATTGGACCGTTACCATCGTGTTCGTCATTTTGTCCATGATGCTGTTCGTCATCGTGTCCATGATCTTTTCCGTCATCGTGTCCATGATCTGGCATGTGATTGTCATTGTGTCCACTGAAACCAGATCCTTGTGTAGCTGCTACTGCAGCTGCGTTATTTTTGCCTTGAATTTGTGATGCTGAATTTTGGCAGTCTACTCTAAATGGCAATGGACCGTTACCACAGCTGTTTTGTTGGTATAAATTTTGAGTTGTTCTCTTATAGTGTCCGCCTGCAAATGCGTTACTTGGATTCATGGCCGATGTTGTGATTAACAATGCTGCAACTATTGCTATAGCAGCTATTGCGAAACCAGTTTTGTTGTTCATATTATATTTCTCTATTTACAAAATAATATGA
>JARBAU010000266.1 GCA_029237525.1 Nitrososphaerales archaeon
GGAACAAGGATGAAACCATAGTTTCCGTAATAAAGAGACTATTTGGAGAGCATCTGATGTCTAGATTAACTAGAACACAAAACAGTGAATTGTCATTCAGATGCATAACCTACAACACGCATAGACTAACCAATCTGATATTATTAATGATGGTTTCTACATAGCCCAATATGAAAAATTTTGACTAAAACGATCACATTGTATAGTATACTATCTTGATGCTGCAGACTCTTTAATCTCATATGATATAGAATGCAATGACCTTTAATAACTATCTAAATTCGTCTTGTACAGGCTTCATCTCTACAGAAAGTGGGAAGTGAGAAATGAGAACTGAATACCATTACACTAGTATATTGTTTTTACTATAATGTACTAATTCATGTCTCATTTCGAAAATCCGTACTGAGCAGTTAAATCTCTGAGAAGCTGACGCTTCTTAATGTGATGCTTTTCTTCACCGGCTAAAAGAAATGAAAGTAATCTGACTGCCTCAAGAACGTGTTTACCTTTGTTTAACATCACGCATTCTGCTCGATAGCCAATTGCTGCATCTGTAATTTCGGCTCTTGTCGGAAGACCACTCTTTGCTAATGTCTCTAACACTTGGGTCGCCAGAATAATCTTTTGCAATTCTTACTATTAAATTAGTCAATCATACTTAATTGTGGCATATTAGTTAATTCTTTATGCGTATCTACTTATTTCTTTTGTTTTCATATAGTTTAAATTTATTCTATATATTCCAGGTTAGTAACTTCTATATAAGATATTTTTCGCATTGAATGATGGAAAGTGAAAAAGTTTATGGTGGTAAGAATCTGATTTGGAGTCTAATCGTATATCATATGTTCCAAAAATGATTTTTTTTACAAAAGGGAAGGGAATACATAAAGATTATTTGACAAGCTTTGAGTTGGCGCTTCGGGACGCTTCAATTGAAGATCTAAATCTAGTTTTTGTGTCTAGCATCAAGCCTCCGCAATGCAAAATAGTAAATAAGGATGAGGGAAGAAGACATCTCCAGCCAGGTCAGATTACTTTCACAGTTATGGCAAGATCTGCTACTAATGAACCAAATAGATTAATTGCCGCATCTATAGGTCTGGCCAGACCTGCTGATGATACGCGATATGGATATCTTTCGGAGCACCATTCGACTGGAGAGACAGCTCAGAAGGTCGGAGATTATGCTGAGGACATGGCCATGGAGATGTTGGCAACAGTAATGGGCTTACCAGATGACCCTACACTAGCCTGGGATCAGAGAGAAGAACAGTGGCGACTTTCGGGAAAGATTTACAAAACACAGAATTTTACACAATCTGCTCAAGGTCACAAGGATGGGCTCTGGACCACGGTTCTAAGTGCAGCAGTATTAATATTATGATTCACATAAGATATCTTGATGTTGAAATCTCACTCAATTAATAATATCTTGCATCCAATTGATTCGGAGACTTTTTTAAACAAGTCAGAAAGAAATATTCAACGCGTTAACAACAAATTAGATGATTATCTTAGAGATCCAAATGAGGAGCAGATCCATGATATTAGAACAGCTGTTAGAAGATTAAGGGCTAGCAACCAAGCGCTTCCAAAGGCAATTCGAAATAAAAAGAAACTTAAGGAGTTTGTAGCTAAAAGCAAGAAGCTTTTCACACTGAATAGTGAGATTAGGGATTTCGACATAATACTCGAGTTGCTTTCTAAATATACTCAAGACGTTTCGTCGCCAAAACGTGATCAGCATCAAGTATCCTATTCATCTCAAGCAATCGCAAGTATATCAAAATCATTGGAAACTCTCAGAAATAGGAAACTAACTGCGTCTAAAGCACTGGCTGTGGATCTTAGAAAATTAGCTGTTCCTTCACTTGACAATGACAAAATTAATAAATCTCAAAAAAAATTAAGGAAGAGATTCAATAGAATAGTTGTCAAATTTGCAAACACGATTGAGAGGAATTATCCTGTAGTGCTAAGTTCGCCAAAGAGATTAGCTGAGTTGCATGAAATGCGAAAAGATTGTAAAAAGCTTCGTTACTTATTGGAACTTATGCCGGATAGTACAAATAGCAAAGATGACGGCAAAGATAATGTTTCCCAACTGATTGAAGAGTTAGAAAAGGTTCAAGATATGCTTGGCACGATTCACGATTATGATACCACCATAGCATATACGAAAAAATATATGGAAAATCATCCAAAGAATCACTCCTCGCTTAAAAACATTGTCAAATATTTATACGAAGACAGGCAAAAGAAATTTGAGCAATTTACGGAATACTGTAAAGCAGATCTCTCAAACTCTAGGAACAATTTATTTCTCAATATTATGAACATTACTTAACACGTGCATCACTAATTATCGAGTTTGTGTCTAAATGAAGA
>JARBAU010000267.1 GCA_029237525.1 Nitrososphaerales archaeon
TAAAGAGAATAACTGCAAACAATATGTTGTGGACCTTGAAATTCTTGATGTAGGTATTTTGCTTTATGGGTCAGCTCTTGGGAAATGCAAACTGAGTAATTATCTGCTTTTTTGATTTGATATTGTATTTTCGTAAAATTGATTCTGTAGATCCCTAGTCAAAATAGCTATGACAACTAGCAGTGATCCCTATTTGAGATCAACTTCTCAGTTTTTGTATTCCAATATTGTCATAACTAAGATTATATTAATATAATCCTAGACCAAGCTTACTCAACTTATTCTTCAACCGAATTTAGTTCGTATAAGTTCATTTACGTGAACAGGATTTCGTATCGTTGGTACCCTTAACATTGAGCAAATTATAGACTATTTGACAATAAACATTTTTCACATGATTTATGAGTTAAATAGAAATTGAAGACTGTCCCGGGATGATTGTTCAATTACTTCAATGTATCAAAATTCCACCACTTGGGCGACACTGTACACTGAATTCCAGGCTAATTTTCCTTTATCGATACAAATAGTTGTCGCAAAATTACAGGTAAGATTCCTAACGATCATCAAAGAGTCGGAATTGGCGTAAATCTTAACAATAACCAAATTATATACCAGTGAGCTTGCTAGTATGGGTATGCAAAATGAAAAGGTCGCTCTTGTAACGGGTAGCTCGAGTGGTATAGGACTCGAAACTGCTGTCATGCTCGCGAACGCTGGATTTAAAACTTATGCTTCAATGCGAAATTTGGATAAATCTAAGAACATAAGGGAGATTGCCGATAAAAATAATCTGCCATTATATGTTATTCAGCTCGATGTTCGTGACGATGGGTCAGTTAAAGATGCGATAACCAAAATAGTAACTGCGGAGAAAAGATTCGATGTTCTAGTCAATAATGCGGGCTACGGACTTTTTGGATCAGTTGAAGACATGTCAATGGTAGAGATAAAAGCACAATTTGAAACAAATTTTTTTGGAGTAGTACGAGTAACTCAGCAAGTCCTACCTGTGATGCGAAATCAAAGATACGGCACAATAGTAAACGTTAGTTCGGTGGGAGGACGAATTGGTCTTCCAGTACTTTCTGCATATCACAGTACCAAATTTGCATTGGAAGGACTAAGCGAATCAATCGCTTTTGAGCTAGAGTCGTTCGGGATTAGAGTAATTATAATCGAACCTGGTGTAATCAGAACCAATATTATTAATTCTAGCATTTCAGCAAAAAAAGCCCAAGACCCAAAATCTCCTTACTTTTCGCTAACCCAAAAGCTTGATAACAGTTTTAAGATGATGATGGCAAGTCCTACTTCACTGCATCCACAAGAGGTAGCAAAGGTAATATTACAAGCAGTTTTATCAGAAAATCCCCATCTAAGATATACAGTTGGAGGTGATGCCGATGCTTTAATCGATGCGCGAAAAAATCTTCCTGACGTTGAGTTCAGAAATATAATAAAGAAGAACTTTTCGAGTTAAGCTTCAAGTAGTCTTGTTGAGCAATAAATAATTGGAGAAAAATGCTTACCTGATTACTACGCTCGCTCATTTAGATTTAGCCACGCCTACACTAGATCATATCGTATTTTGCCATTGATTCTAAATCCTAAATTTACCTTCATGTGCATTGATCCGAATTACATTAAATTTGAAGAGATTTATACACCATGATCATTGTGATTTTAGATGAGACTAGAAGATATTCCAGTGCAAATAGAATCTCTCCTACTTGATCCTACAATCATATCTTAACACAAATGTCTCAAAATATTAAGGATTGAAATATGCTCTAATTATTCTTGTTTTTCTAACTATAATCTGTTAACTGAATAAAAATAAGATGATTGAGGCTATCAAATCTTCACACAATTTTTCCACCCCTCTCTCCCTCTTGAAAACGTGTTCCAAGTTATTTAACTTACATCTGGCAACAATGAGTGTTGGATGGAACCCCAGAAGCAATTTGCAAATTTGCTTCGTTCTTGCAAATCGCTTTGGGGCTACACCATCTACACTTGTTCCTCAGGCTCCGAATTTGGCAATATTTTTCGTAATTGAATCCATAGAACACTCAATGTTTATACTATTGTCTTTAATGAATAATTGACAAATAGCCTTAGCGGACTAAGTCTGGTTGCAAATCCCCTCTAGCTATATTTTTAAGCGAAATCAAGCCAACAATGTTTCATGATATATAAGTTTGGTATTTCATCCACTACTCTTAGGCAGTCTGCAGTATGCTTCTTAACATTAGCTGCATTGTGCTTTATTGTTCTCATACCAACTAAGGTTCTTGCTGATAATATTATTACAATTCTTCCTGGCGCAAGCGAGAGGACGAGTCCTAGCTATTTTGATTCAACCTATTATCTGACCAAGCCAGGAAAGACTGTAAAATGGTATAACACTGATGACGTTTTGCACAAGATTATTCTTTCTACAATTAAGAACAACAGTAGTTCTGCAACAACACGACAGATAACTGAATCTGGATTAATATCACATGATGGGAATTTTTCATACAAATTTGATAACGATGGAATTTATGAATATTCATCTCCGAACTATCCATGGATGAAGGGTACAATCTCAGTGTCTAATGATACTAACACTACTATTGTTTCTCGAAATATGAAAAATAATGTCAATATTGAATTGATTCAACAGCCTATTAAAGCAAAGGTAGGTAAAGAGACACATTTTTTGATTAACTTTATCAACCAAAAAACCAATAGAAATCAGAAACATGTTGATTATGATTTTACCTTGTTCAATGACAACAATACTAGCAGTAGGAACAATAACCCACTATTCAAGCAGGGCCTTCATTCTAACGGAGGATTAGAACAGGCAATGTACAGATTTCTAACTCCTGGTAAATATGAAGCGACAGTTACAATATATGACGTTTTATTTTCACCAGTCACTCCGGACACGGCTAGATTCGTTGTCAATGTTAACTGAAATTTTGATCGAGTGTTAGGTGCGCAATTATTTATAAGATAAATCTTTCAGGATCTAATATTAGCCAAGATAAAAAATATTTTTCAATGTTTCTCATCATGTGTATATCCAATCCCTACTAAGTGCCTACTCCAAAAAGTCAAACACCTAAGTCTGTTTGATACTACGGTTAATCTATAAAGTCCCGATGACAGTTAATTTCACTGCCAATTCCAGCTGTACTCTCAAACTTTGATGAATTTTACTCCGACAAAATTTGATCTAATGCATAATTTGGCCTATTCCGATGATCTCTTTTTGAAAAACTCTGTACTATATTAATTACATCGATTAGTACTACTATCAGCTTTATTCTATTCCTTCACTTGGTACATCTTATCAAATAATGAAGGTTGGTCTGTAGGCCTATTCTCCTTTTAGGTCATCGCTTCTGAAAAAGTTGCACAGGACAGCTAAAACAGAAGGATTGATGATTCCAACCAACCTTCATTAAAATTTTAAGCTGCTGTCTATTTATTTATTTATTTATTGTACACATGGATCTAATTCAAATTTCGTTGATTTTAGGTTCTTAGTACCAATAAAGGCCTCTGTTAACTTAAGGTAATCTGTATTGCTAGGTTGTCCTAGTTTTAGTTTATGGATAGAACCAGGACACACCTAGCTGGAGTTAGCTATGGCTTATACCTTTATTATAATTCCAGAAGCTTCAGGTTAGAAGCCAAATGTTTGTCATCTTCGTCCATAGTAAAAAGGAATCATGTAACTATATGGAAATGGGTTCAGAGATATGCCTTCTTGGCTAGTAGATTCAAAATAATTTGGACAGAACAAGATTCATGAAATTCTTAGCTGTGGATCATGGTTAAGGTAACAAAGCCCACATATCTATTTATTTATTTATTTATTAATTATGTTTGCGCATCCTTCTGCTTCTGGCATAATCAGCTAAAACCGTCGAAAACGCTCCCACTACCCAACCAGCAAGCAAAGCAGGATTAGAACGCAAAGGATTTGAAGTGAACAGTTATATGGATCCTCCGTTAGCATTCCAGAAATTCAAAAACCAGAAGATGCTTTCATTTGGCTACAGAAAGCTCTTGATATACTGGCTATCGCTTTATTGTAGGATTACTAAATTTTAAAAATCGCAGGCTGATTAGATTATATTTTTGAAAGCGCTGCTATTTGAAACCTTAGAAATTATTTGATCTTTTTAACTAGAATTGCACTTAGTTCCAAAACAAAGTAGCATGTGCTGCAAAATAGCAGCAAATCACGCTACAATGTTAACAGCATTCATATCATAGTGTAGGCTCCTTAAGCGTCGCATATTAATTATATTAGGTTTTAGGTACAGTTACCTAACTATTTCATTCAAACCTAGATCTAACTACCATTTTCATTTCGCCTTCGATATATCTCTTACCTCCCTCATCAGCTTTCTGGGATTTCTTTATTATTCAATTCGATTTCTGTCTAATAGTGCATAGTCAGAAATCGATCTCATTTACGTATTAATTATCATTGCTGTATGTCACCACGAATCAAGCAATTAATGCGCTTATTATTGCCGCGAGGCCTTTTATTATTTTGCTTGCATTGATGATCGCTGAATCGATTCTTGCAAAGTGAGTAA
>JARBAU010000268.1 GCA_029237525.1 Nitrososphaerales archaeon
AGGATATGAGAATACTAGTTGCAAATTGGCATCTAAATATTACAGAATGATGGTGATGGAGACGGGAATGTTCGGCAATTTCTCAAAGAGTGATGATCAGAAGGATTGCTTTGGAAATAATAAATCATTCACGCCCACCCAAATGCTTTCACAGAAAAGAAATCATTCGAATTCAACACAATCGATAAATCATCGGCTTGAAGAATCAGATCGTATCGGCTCAAACACTACTGGCCAATCAACAATGAAAGCTACTGAAAGCAATATGTCGATGCTTGGCCTGAGGGCAAAAACTGATTCTTTGTCGGAATTGAAGGGGATTTCTTCAACAAGTAATACCTCAAATAGTTATGTGATTGCGCCAGGCGAGACTTCGAGTACACACTCTTGTGCCATCTCCACTCCTAGTCAACAGTATCCGTCCTATCTTCAACAGGTTTCGATTCATTCTGCTGCCACTGTAGCCATAGACCATTACATTTCAAAACTTGCGAATAATGCAAAAATCGATACAAAGGTGGAGCGACTGGCTATTGATATTGCAAACAAAACGAGTAATCATTTTCTCGCTGATGGAAAATCCCCTCACGGTTTGGCAGCTGCTTATATTTACATGGCAGCCGCGTTGCTGGGATCTAGCCTGTCTCAAGTCGAGATTTCAGAAATAGCAGGCATTACAGAAGTAACAATTCGCAATAGGTGTAAAGATATTTTATGCAATTTTAAAATCACAATAAAACTCAAGCCACAGTCAAAGGGTTGATAAATAAGATGTACGAAAACTAATTTTTTTTACGCCTTTGAATCGATTTGCAATCGCACTGAAATCCCAACAATTTTGAGACCAGAAATAATCTAGGGAACATATTCTCGAGATTTGCAAATCCTCAGTAAATCTTCTCATTATCTATTTCACTGTAGATTCTCTTTTGAAGGGCCACTTTTACATGGGTGAGATTTATCACAAATTTGAATAGACATTTCGTTCTGTTTTGTATTGTTATTTCCTTGGCTGCTATTGTCATTTGTATGATAAGATTTAGAGTTTTTTCCCGAATTCTTTGTGAGATCTGATTTAGTCGAATCACTACTTGCAGCCGCTGTGTGACTATTAGAGATGAAAGCGTAGATCAATATCGCAAAAAACAGTGAGACAGTCAAGAAAGATTTAAATTGCAATAAGGACCCCACAAGCAAAGTAAAAGCGATCCATTCCAAAATACTTTATTAATCTATTTTATTTAGTCTTCCACTAGAGCTAGATTCTGTACAATTATACTAATCTATAGGCCCAGAAGGTACCATATATACTTCAATTACTGATCGTACGTTTCTGCTGCTTATACAGAGATACTATTTCTTCAATTTTGGTTGCATCTTCAGCGATTTTATCATCTCGAACTTTCCCTGTAAATTTTGGGAATCGTAGCGCAAGACCGTAGTTCTCTTTGACGGTATTCATGCCTGCAGTATGGATAGGGCTCAATGTAATTTCAGAGGCGACGATCTCGATAACTATTTTTGGTTCGAACCAGATATCCATAGGCATGCTGGCATCCACTCGTGGATGTTTGTGCATTAGCAGGTACTTTTCAAGATTATTGTATAAATCACTCAAATGCTGATCTGTAAAACCCGTTCCCACTTTTGAGGTTGTCTTGAATGTATCGCTTGTGGGATCATATGCTGCCAGCAAGAGCGCACCGTATCTTCCCACCCTTCTTCCTCGACCATATAGCGCCCCAACTATTACCAAGTCTAGTGTATCCGTCAGGTTACTTCCATATTCTTTCTTCAATTTTATCCAAGCATATCCTCTAGCTCCCGCTCTGTATTCTGATTCTAATTGCTTAACCATTATTCCTTCACAACCAGCATGTAGAGCTTTTGAGAGATAACGTGCGATACTTTTTTCATCTTCTACTATCTCCTGTGGAACTAAAAGGACTCTGCGGTCATTTATCTCGGCTATAAGATGTTCGAGTAACTTTCTTCGATCTTTATATGGGAGTTGGATTTTAGATTCGCCGTCGTAGTACAATATGTCAAATACATTAAGATAAACAGGATAATTCTTCATTGCCTCGCTGACCCTGTGCTTCCTTCTTCTACGCATTAGGACTTGGAATGGTAAAAACTCTAGCGTCTTTGGGTCGATTGCTACAACTTCGCCCTCGAAAATGGAATTTGATATTCTCGATTCTACAATAATCGAGACTATGTCTGGAAAATGACCTGTGATTTTTTCTAATCGGCGTGAAAACAGTTCAACATGTCCCTTGCCCTTATGTACCTGAATTCTCTCGCCGTCAAGCTTGAATTCAGCTGCTGCGGACCCCTTTACTTGTTTGAATACATCCTCAATTGTAGGTGACCTCTCGGCAAGCATAGGTCTCACAGGTTTGAATAGGCTTATTTTTATCTTTTCTATCGCATCAAGACTTTCAGTTGCTAGAATCTTAGCGACCTGACCAAGATCACTTGAGGAATTATATGCATTTTCCAACAAGACTCTGTTTTTTTTGGACCCCGTAAAAGCCAAGGATAGAGCATCCATAACTGTATTGTCGGCAATACCTAGCCGTAGTGAACCAACAATGAATTTTATTACATATCGAGCTTCTCTAGGTGAACACTCGTTAATTAGGCCAGTAACCAATTTTATTTTGATTTCTTGTGAGCCTGGCCCGCTAGTCTTAGCTATTTTGAATAAAACCGAGTACACTCGCTCCACGGTCATGACTTGTGACGAAAGAGTAGTTTGATTTCTATGTGCCATAGCCTCCTTCGTGAGGTCACCAAGATCGCCTGTACTCCTATAAATTTCCAGCAGCGATGCTACATTTTTACCTGAAGAATGAGCCAAAGCACGTAGGATCATTTTTTCTGCTAGACCCATTTCAATTCCTTCGAAATCAGGTCGGAGTTTACCTTGAATAAGGTAGATCACTTTTTCAATTTCTTCTGGTGGCGTAATTTTAAACAGCTGAACTAAGTAATCTGTCAGGCTTAATCTACTAGTAGTAGTCTCCATTTGTTCAAACGCGTTTACTAGCAGAGAAAATTCCATAGTGTACAAGGTTAAAACATGAGGTTTTAAGTCTTATCTGCAATGATACGGACTATTCCGAATACTTACGATTCAATAAATTCGGATTCAATTATTCTGAGCCAAAGCGCCAAATCTTCGTATTAATAATATCTGATAACCCTTGACTCGCTAATAATTGAGCTTTAGATGATATTGAAATTAATTCTGAATACGTCAAAGGTGATACACTATGCGTAGCCGGATCAGTCTTCGATATTTGGAAATTAATCTACAAATTTAAATTAGAGCTAAATGCTTTGGACAATTGTATTCACATGGGTGGGGCAAAAAAGAAACCAGTCGGTGCAACACAGAGCGATTCCAGTGGGTCATACGGGGAGGCTAATTCAGGCTCTGGCAAACCAAAGAAAGGTGATTCAAAAAAAGGAAGTGGACAACAACAGCATCAAAAACAAAAGTTACCAGTATTGATAGAAGAGACTAGTGGAAGAAAGGCATTGGAAAATATGAAGGCTATCACTGTCCATTCATTTGCTAGGACTGTTGGCGTCAAGATTTCTGTTGCCAATGGATATATCAGGTCTCTTGAGGCAAAGAATATTGTTACCTGTGTAGGTGGTTACAGTGGTCACAGAGTTTATCAGCTTAAGAAATAATCCTTACCACTTTCGTGTTGGTCCAGTAATGTCAATATAACCTATTTCCAAACGGGAATTATCGATTATGCTTTTGTATTTTGAATAACGTTCACGAACAATCTCGAAAGCTGTTATATCTATTTCCTTTTAATTACGATAATGTCCCCTGTACTAGCTGACTTTATAAATTCTGTGCTTCCCCTGAGTATGCCAACTTGACTCATCGGCGATACTATCGCATCCTGTAAGAAAAAACATAGCGCCCCATTAGATGTCATGAATCCAATCTCACCTGATTTGAAATGCGTTCTGGGCTTTTCTGTGCCGCTCTCTATTCCTGTCTCAATGTAAACAAATTGATCTTTAAACTTGTGGATTCTGTCTTGAATAGGCAAACCTTTGATAATCTTATTAACGGTTACCGGAGCTAAATGTCGAACCATTTCACAGTCGATATTCCCCTTATTCAATAGTTCTAAATTCAGAAGAATCCTCGAAACTGAATTGATGCTGGTTTTCTCATATGACATAAGAAGAAGTTAAATTTTCACATATTTAATAGAAACGTTTAATTTTGGGGTTGTTCTCTAATTCGTAACATTTAATTAGATATCAAATATCCTTTGCTTTATTCTTGGTAGTTAAACAATCTTCCCCTGACAATCCTACGCATAAAAAGCCTCAAGTTCACAAAGAAAAATCAACCAAGAAAGTTAGTGCTAGAACAAGATCTGATTCGACTCAAACAAGGAGTGCTCAGAGTGCAGTGTCTGAACATTCTCGAGATGGTCCCAAAAAAAAACAACGTCGCTCAGTACAGAAGGAACAAGCCACAAGTTCAAAGAGTAAATCTAACGAGGTTATTCAAGAAGAAGGCTCAACTCAAGCAGAAGTTGAGTCGGAGTCGACTACGATGAAAGTTACTAGACCTGAGAATGAGGTCGTCACCTATACTGAAGTCGATTTTGAATTTAGAGAAATACCAGCAGACGGTGAAAAGGTCTTAATTGGTCCGGCTAGACTAACTAGATTTGAGAAGGCTAGAATAACTGGTGCTAGATCATTGCAGCTTTCATTAGGTGCGCCGAGCTTCATTTCTGTCTCGCCAGATATAAGAGACTCTATTTCACTCGCTATTGCAGAAATTGAATCCAAGGCACTTCCAATTTCTATCCGACGGATATTGCCAAATGGGTTATATCAGGATATTCCAATAGATTGGATGAAAGTATAAAAACTAACCCGAAATCCTTAATCAAGTATAATAGCAGATAACAACCGAAATTACTTTTTTTAAATATTATAGACAGTTTGGTAAGGTGTCGTTTCGAAAGCTATTTGTACAAAGAAATTATGAACTCTCTAATCAAAGATGAGGTATTTCCGGTACCAAATATTTGCTTCAGTTTACCAGAGTTGTATTCGCTCGTGCTATAAGAATTATCACTGTTGATCCTAGATTTTGAATGGATAGTCGGCTTCCACTTGAGTGCGTATTCTGCAATTTTGCTTGGATTCACACTTACTAGCCTATTCCATCCCTCTTCAACTGTTTCTATCCATTCTGTGTTCTCGCGTATTGTGATGCATGGCACCCCTAGAATATATGCTTCCTTCTGAACTCCACCAGAGTCTGTCATAACTTTGCTAGCATTATGGATTAACTGAATAAAATCAATATATCCAACGGGATCCATAAGGATCAAGTTTGGACACTTTTCAAGTCTTTCGTATAATCCACTTTCTTTAAATTTTTTCTTTGTTCCCGGATGAATAGGATATACAATGAATCTGTTGATACTTTGGCCCTTACCAGAATCACTTTTTTTAGAAATCAATTCGAATGATTCTATAATGGAAGCAAGTATTTTTGCGGAAGTAGTATTCTCTTCTCGGTGCATGGTAAATAGTATGAATGATTTCGGATCAAGCCCTAATCTACGAAGTACTTTTGACTTCCTGATTGATATTTTAGAAGCTTCTCCAACAACCTCGACTGAAAGATCTCCGGTGAATTTATTTTTACCATATACATGTTCTTTCTTCAAGTTGGCCATTGCAGTTTTGGTCGATGCAAAATGATATTCACTCAATTGATCGGTTAGTATTCTATTGATCTCTTCAGGCATTCGTCTATCAAAGCTTCTGAGACCTGATTCGATATGTCCTACTTTGATCCCAGTTTTAAATGCAGATAATGCCCCAGCTAAGGTAGAATTTGTATCCCCATATACTAGAACAAGATCGTATTTAGGTTTACTTTTCTCGACTCTAGCATGCTTGTTTCTATTTTTAGAACCAAGAGTACCTTTCTTTGTTTGATCTGGATCGCTGTGATTCAATAAGACATGTTCCAATTTTTTTGTCATTTCGCCTATTTGATACCCTGGTAATCCTGAGCCTACCTCCAGATTGAAATCGGGGTCTGGCAGATCAAATTCCTTAAAGAATATTTTTGACAATCCAAAATCATAGTGCTGACCAGTATGTATTATCTCGTGCTCCGCATAACCTTTAAGTGCTTTGTAAATAGGTGCCACTTTAATGAAATTGGGCCTTGCACCAACGATCGATGCTATTCTCAAGGGCATGATTAAACCTCCTTGATTAAATATATTCCTTAATGATCATTTCCTTGCACAGGCCAGTCTGAGTCGTAGACAATTTTTTCATTCAAAATCACAAAAAACGTAACTGTCAGTCATCGCCAAATCCATTAATTATAACCCCTGTATTACCTATACAATATTAATACGAATATTACTTTATAGTTCATATCATCATTTTCTAACTTTCAGCCGAGTAAATGAGTTATGATTTTTGTATTTTTCATCTTCGATGTCGAATAGATGTCTATTTTATTTTAATATAAGATTTATCAGATTAAACAGAGTGCATTAATCCTCTTAACGCAAATAAATTATTGATTCAACTTATACTCAAGAATTATGAATAATAGAACTCTGGCAATTGTGGCAATCGCCGCAGTGGCAGCTATGTTAATCGCAACATCCATCGTTGCGACTGACGTCGGATATGCAAAGAAATACAAAAAAACTCAAACTGCAGCCCAGGCTAATGCATGTGGTAATGGAAAATTACCATTAAAGATCTTCTGTCAGGCGATCAATTCGCAACTACAGGGCAACGATAACGCCGTTAACGTTATAGGCGTACAGCCTTCGTAATGCCCACACTCACATTTTTTTAAAGTTATTGCAATAATAACATTTTACTCGCTTAGGTAAATATGGTAAGACTTGTATCAATTCATTGACTGTTCAAATGATAGCCCTTGGTTTCAGCAAAATCCTCTTCTTGGCATTTAATTGCCTGGTGCGTAAATTTATACGCAATATGTGTTGAATGAGTATTTCATGAATTGTGAAATCAATTGTTGAGTTTAGAATATTTTTCATCTCGGGTTTTCCCATTCTAGTTGACATGCTAATATGGGTACTGCTGAGAAATATCGAAAGTAGACCAGAATTCGCGCTCCACTTTGTTACTCATTCATTTTATTAATCATTACTAACAATAGATTCATCATACAACTATATTTACATACAACTATATTTACATACAATTGGTCTTTGTAATCTGTGCCTATATGTGAAGAGTCAGTTGGACTATGCTACTACTGTGGATGGAATACCATTTGCAGGGATGAAATCTCCTTTATAGTTACAAGCAACAATATTCAATTATTCAGCCTCACAGTTGACTTTTATGATAATAACGAATATTGCTGCAACACATATCAGTGGGTCCTGTGCATGCATTAATTTAGCACTTCGACACTTATGTGATTATATGGAATCTGTCATATTGTCATGACGATAAGTGCAATCCCACTCTATCCAGAACCAGCTTTGCTGCTAACTGAGCAGCAAAATGGTCTTATTAAGAGGTATATAGTAGTCTCGGATCTGCACTTAGGTTTTGAGAATAGCTTAGATATGCGCGGCGTATTTATCGACTCCAATTTATACCTAATTGAGACAATCGATGCTTTGTTGCATCTAATTCGAGCCCACGAACCGGAGGCTATAATTCTTTTGGGAGATTTAAAGAGTTCTGTTGGATTCGTAAATCGGGATGAGTGGAATAATGTACCTTACCTACTTAATTCTCTATTGAAGTATACAGAAATCTATTTCATTCCAGGAAATCACGACTCAAATATTCGGTTCTTGCTACCAGATAAAGTAAACTTATTCAGCATCAACGGTATGCTTCTCGAAGACACTCTCTTGTTGCATGGACATACTATGCCATCTTCTTCCAGGCTAAAAGCAGTAAAGAGGATTATAATGGGACATATTCATCCTGTTTTTTTGAAGCAAGGCAGTGTTTTGAGTGGGCATAGGGTATGGCTGCATTTGAAAGTAAAAATGATGGCGCTGAGTGATTTGACGGTGAAACTTCCATCCAAAACCAATGATTTAGTCGAAATCGTGGTTATTCCTGCATTCAACAAATATCTTTATACTTTATCCAGGAAACAGTTCAAAAAATCGATATCGCCTATAGTAAATAGATCCCTTCTGAAAGACTCTATAACGGAAGCATATATAACTACACTTGATGGTAGTTTGATCGGAGACATTAGTTCCATAAACGATGTATTGTAACGTCCCAATTCCCCTGATTGTTGGCAGTTGTCCTATATTGAAACTTTCAATGATTTGGACTTGAATTGTTGCCTTGATATGAGTGAACCTGTTTTATATGGCGTCTCATTTGTTCCATACCTTCAAAGAATTTTTTACAATGTCTGCATTCATATCCACTCTTATCACAGTGAGCTAGTTGATTGTGTTGCATTAGTTCTTCTATTCTTCTGAATCGAAGGTTGCAATCATGACATCTGTGTCTTTTAAATGGATTCAATTTCATTTAGCTTGATTGCGGTTATCCCAACATGTTCTGCAAAGCTGTCCTCCTATTTTCCATTTGGGTTTTGGATTGTAACGAAAAAAGCTAAGTTTTTTTTGACATATTGAACAGAAATTTAGCTTTTTCTCAAATTCAATTCTTTTATTTTCATAACATTCCTCACATAGAACACTTCCTGTACCCATCTCCCATTGCCACTTTGGCTTGTTTTTGTCTTTTTCTTCAAGTTCTTTCGCACATATCGAACATTTGTTTTTCTCTTCTTGAAGACGTTTCTTCTCTTCTTGTTTTTTGAGAACCTGCTCTTTAGTTTTGTCTATATGACAGTCGGCACAAAGAAAACCGTCTGTATCGGAATCGTCAGGAGGTTTGTATTTGTGTTTCAGGATCTTACCACAACTCGTACAATGGAGAATTTTTTTTCTCCCAAAAAGTCTCAATCAAACATATTGTAATTTACCCATAATAAAATCTTTGATTCACGTTGCAATGCTTTGGGTATTGCTATCCAGATAATATATGTTAATATTTCGTTGAACTCTATATAGGGTTTTTGGCGATTGGAAGTTAAGAATCAGAATTCTAGTTGTACCAACTTTCGGTCAGAATTCCGAACACCGCTTTACAAATTTTATCTAGTCTTTCTTAACAATCAATCTAAGATTCTGAAAAAAGAAAAGAATGGGAGCGTCTGAAACGAACTATGTTGTGTTGAAATCTATTAGACTTTATTGTGAAACGGTAACATTAGCCACATTGCCTCTGCCTTGAATTTGTGATGCTGAATTTTGGCAGTCTACTCTAAATGGCAATGGACCGTTACCACAGCTGTTTTCTTGTGCTAACGTTTGAGTTGTTCTCTTTTTATAGTGTCCGCCTGCAAATGCGTTACTTGGATTCATGGCCGATGTTGTGATTAACAATGCTGCAACTATTGCTATAGCAGCTATTGCGAAACCAGTTTTGTTGTTCATATTATATTTCTCTATTTACAAAATAATATGA